>NZ_JBHUZJ010000106.1:0-25834 GCF_042667685.1 Streptomyces sp. NPDC057302
GCGCCCGGGATATCCCGGGCGCCCCCCTCCACGTACAAGCAGCGGAAATCAGACCTCGCGGCGGTGCTGCCCCTGTCCCCCGGCGGCGGCCTTGCGCTCCTTCTCGGCGTTCTCCTCCGCCTCCATCTCCGCGAAGACGTCGATGGGCGCCGGTGCCTTCGCGAGGAAGACCCAGGTGAGGTAGACGGCGAGCAGGAACGGCGGGATCTTCAGGGCGATCAGGACCCAGCCGAACTGGGTCGTGTCCCCCCACCAGTAGAGCGGGAAGAGGATCGCGCACTTGGCGAGCAGGATCAGGCCCCAAGCCCAACTGGCCTTCGTGTACGCCTTCTTGCGGCCGGGGTTGCGGGTCCGCCAGGAGAGGTTCTCCTTGAAGACCGGGCCGAGGATCAGGCCGATCAGCGGGACGCCCGCGAGGGCCGTGATGATGTAGGCCAGGGCGAGGCCCAGGGTGTAGAGCATGCCCGGCAGATAGAAGTCCTTGGCGTTGCCGGTCATCATCGCGAAGACCACGCCGAAGGCGACTCCGAAGACGCCGCTGAAGGCGTGCTTGACGGTGTCCTTCATGACCAGGCGGACCGCCACGAGCACCAGGGACACCGCGAGGGCCGCGATGGCGGCCATGTGCAGGTCCTTGTTGATCGTGAAGATGGTCACGAAGAGAAGGCCGGGAACGACGGTCTCCACCATGCCCCGCACGCCGCCGAAGGCCTCGAAGAGCGCGGCCTCGGTCACGGCCCTGGAATCGGCTTCCTGATCCGTTTCCCGATCCGTGGTTCCCTGGTCCGTCGGCTTGTCGAGGGACGTCACCGGCTACTCCCGTCCGAGGGGTCTGAGTTCGTATTTCGGGTTGAAGAGCACCCGGCGGCCCCGGCTCATCGAGACTCGGCCGGACGCGATCAGCCTGCGCCCCGGTTCTATCCCCACGATGGAGCGCCTGCCGAGCCACACCACGTCCAGAGCCGCGGAGCCGTCGAACAGCTCCGCCTCCAGGGCGGGAACGCCGGCGCGTGGTCGCAGGGTGACCGTGCGCAAGGTACCAGTAACCGTGACTATCTGGCGGTCGTGGCAGTCTCCGATGCGGGTACACCCGGCCGTTTCGGCGTCCTCGCGCAGCTCCTCCGACTCCAGATCCTCCTGGGAGGAGGACAGCCGGTCGAGCATGCGCCGGAAACGGCCTGCCGGCTTCTCGGAACCAGGAACAGCACTCATACAGGAAGCGTACCGGGGGTCACCGACAGCGCCGCAACGGGTGCGCTCATCTGTGCTTATGCCCGCTCAGCACCGCCCCGACCCTTGACTCATCGCTCGAACCTGTAACCCATTCCAGGCTCGGTGATGAAGTGCCGCGGATGCGCGGGATCCGCCTCCAGCTTGCGCCGCAGCTGGGCCATGTAGACGCGCAGGTAGTTGGTCTCCGTACCGTACGAAGGCCCCCAGACCTCCTGGAGCAGCTGTTTCTGGCTGACCAGGCGCCCGGTGTTGCGGACAAGGACTTCGAGCAGATGCCACTCGGTGGGCGTCAGGCGTACGTCGCGGCCGTTGCGGTTGACCTTCTTGGCGGCCAGGTCGACCGTGAAGTCCTGCGTGTCCACCATCACGTCGTCCTCGCCCGCTCCGGTGGGCTCCGCCCTGCGGATGGAGGCGCGGAGCCTGGCCAGGAGCTCGTCCATGCCGAAGGGCTTGGTGACGTAGTCGTCGGCGCCCGCGTCGAGCGCCTCGACCTTCTCGTCCGAGCTGTGCCGCGCGGAGAGCACCAGGATCGGGACGCGCGTCCAGCCGCGCAGGCCCTTGATGACCTCGACCCCGTCCATGTCGGGCAGACCGAGGTCGAGCACGATCACGTCGGGGTGGCGGGCGGCGGCGAGCTGGAGCGCGGTGGCTCCGTCCGGGGCCGCGTCCACCTCGTACTTGCGCGCCTTCAGGTTGATCACGAGGGCGCGTACGATCTGCGGCTCGTCGTCGACCACGAGCACCCGGGTCATCGCTACCTGCCTTTCGGGCTTGTGGGTCTTGTCGGTGGTGGCGGTCATGAGGTGACCTGGGCCGAGAGGTCCGGCCGTACCTGCGGGCCGCCCGAAGCCGCCCGCAGGGTGAGGACCATGGTGAGGCCGCCGCCCGGGGTGTCCTCCGCCTCGAGCGTGCCGCCCATGGACTCGACGAAGCCGCGTGCCACCGCGAGCCCCAGGCCTACGCCCGCGCCTCGCGGAGCGTCACCGTAGCGCTGGAACGGCTCGAAGATGCGGTCCTTGGCCCCATCCGGGACGCCGGGTCCGCGGTCCACGACGCGCAGTTCGACGCGGTCGCCGAGCGTGCTCGCGGAGACCAGGACCGGTTCGGCGTCGAGGCTGTACTTGACCGCGTTCTCGACGATGTTGGCGACCGCCCGCTCCAGGAGTCCCTTGTCGACGGAGACCATGGGCAGCGTCTCGGGGATGTCGAGGTCCGCGCTGCCGACGGGGACGCCGCCCAGCGCCATGGGGACGACCTCGTCGAGGTCGATCTCGCGGATCAGCGGGGTGACGGTGCCGGTCTGCAGGCGTGACATGTCCAGGAGGTTTCCGACCAGGTGGTCCAGGCGGTCGGCGCCGTCCTCGATGCCTTCGAGGAGCTCGGCCTGGTCCTCCTCGGACCAGGACACGTCGTCGGAGCGCAGGGACGAGACGGCCGCCTTGATGCCCGCCAGGGGCGTACGCAGGTCATGGCTGACGGCGGCGAGCAGCGCGGTGCGGATGCGGTTGCCCTCGGCGAGGGTGCGGGCCTGCTGGGCCTCGCCCTGGAGGCGCTGGCGGTCCAGGACCACGGCGGCCTGCGCGGCGAACGCGGCCAGCACCCGGCGGTCCTCCGCGGGCAGGACCCGGCCGGACAGGGCAAGCGCCATGTGGTCGCCGACCGGCATGTCCACGTCCGCGTCCTCGGGACGTTCGATGGTGCGGCCCTCGCCGACCCGCCCCGCGCAGGTCCAGGGGGCGACGTCGCTCTCCCGCTCCAGAAGGGCCACGGAATCCATGCTGAAGGTCTCGCGCACGCGCTCCAGGAGAGCGTCGAGCGAGGTCTCGCCGCGCAGCACGCTGCCCGCGAGGAAGGAGAGTATCTCCGACTCGGCGCGCAGCCGGGCGGCCTGATGGGTGCGGCGGGCGGCGAGGTCCACCACGGAGGCGACGGAGATCGCGACGCCCACGAAGACGATGATCGCGACGATGTTCTTGGAGTCGGAGATCGTCCACAGGTGCCGCGGTGGCGTGAAGTAGTAATTGAGGAGCAGCGAGCCGAAGGCCGCCGACGCCAGGGCCGGGAGCAGCCCGCCGAGCAGCGCGGCGGCGACGGTGAGCGTCAGGAACAGCAGCATGTCGTTGGCGAGGCCGAGGTCGGCGTCGACATGGGTCAGGAGCAGCGTCAGGAGGGCGGGGCCCGCGACGCCCACCAGCCAGCCCCAGATGCTGCGGGAGCGCCCCAGGCGTGCCCCGCGGGCCACGGGCAGGCCGCGGCCCTTGGCGACCTCGTCGTGCGTGACGATGTGGACGTCCAGGTCGGGGCCGGACTCGCGGGCGACCGTCGCGCCGACGCCGGGTCCGAAGATGTACTGCCAGGTCTTGCGGCGCGAGGAGCCGAGGACGATCTGGGTGGCGTTGACGCCGCGGGCGAAGTCGAGCAGGGCGGCCGGTATGTCGTCGCCGATGACGTGGTGGAAGGTGCCGCCCAGGTCCTCCACGAGGGTGCGCTGGACGGCGAGCTCCTTGGGCGAGGCCGCGGTCAGACCGTCGCTGCGGGCGATGTAGACGGCGAGGATCTCGCTGCCGGAGCCCTTGGCGGCCATCCGCGAGGCGCGGCGGATGAGCGTGCGGCCCTCGGGGCCGCCGGTGAGTCCGACGACGATGCGCTCGCGGGCCTGCCAGGTGGAGCGGATGTCGTGCTCGCCGCGGTACTGCTGGAGGTATTCGTCGA
Organism: Streptomyces sp. NPDC057302; assembly: GCF_042667685.1. Lineage (NCBI taxonomy): Bacteria > Bacillati > Actinomycetota > Actinomycetes > Kitasatosporales > Streptomycetaceae > Streptomyces > Streptomyces sp. NPDC057302. The sequence goes on from NZ_JBHUZJ010000106.1 coordinate 3,946, forward strand.
CCCGGTCGGCGACCCAGAGCAGCGCGAGCTCGCGCAGGGCGGTGAGGTTGCCGGGCCGGAAGTAGTTGGACAGGGCGGCGTCGACCCGGTCGGACTTGTAGATGTTGCCGTGCGCCATGCGGCGGCGCAGCGCCTGGGGCGACATGTCGACCAGCTCTATCTGGTCCGCGCGCCGCACCACTTCGTCCGGCACGGTCTCGCGCTGGCGCACGCCGGTGATCGACTCGACGACGTCGCCGAGCGACTCCAGATGCTGGATGTTGACGGTCGAGACGACGTCGATGCCGGCGGCGAGGAGTTCTTCGACGTCCTGCCAGCGCTTGGCGTTGCGGGAGCCGGGGACATTGGTGTGGGCCAGTTCGTCCACGAGGGCGACGGCAGGTGCCCGCTCCAGGACGGCGTCGACGTCCATCTCGGTGAAGAGGGTGCCGCGGTAGTCCAGGTCCTTGCGGGCGACCTGCTCCAGGCCGTGCAGCATCACCTCGGTGCGCGGCCTGTCGTGGTGCTCCACGAAGGCCACGACGCAGTCGGTGCCGCGCTCGATACGGCGGTGCGCCTCGGACAGCATCGCGTACGTCTTGCCGACGCCCGGTGCCGAACCGAGGTATATCCGAAGCTTCCCGCGTGCCATGGCCCCATTGTCTTCCCGAAACTGCTCTGTACGCAGCGTCGACCTTACGGCCAACAATTCCCACAATTCGGACTGAGGTGCGCCCGCGCGCGCTCCTTGACGCAACCCTGATGTGGCAGGTCCGCGCCCTGCCGGTGGGAAGAGCGGGAATCAGTGCTCGACGATCTCGCCGTCGCCCAGTTCGAGGACCCGGTCGGCGAGGTCGAGCAGGGCCGCGTCGTGCGTGGCGACCAGGGCGGTGACGCCCTCGCCGCGGACGACGGCGCGCAGCAGCTCCATCACCGCGAGGCCCGTCTCGGCGTCCAGCTGCCCGGTGGGTTCGTCCGCGATGAGCAGGGAGGGCTTGTTGGCGAGCGCGCGGGCGATCGCCACCCGCTGCTGCTGTCCTCCGGAGAGCTCGCCGGGACGCTGCTCGGCGTGGTCGGCGAGCCCCACCAGGGCGAGCAGCAGGGCGACGCGCTCCTCGCGCTCTCGGGGGTCGACCCTGCGCAGCCGCAGGGGCACGCCGACGTTCTCGGCGGCAGTGAGGATCGGGATGAGCCCGAAGGACTGGAAGATGAAGCCGACGCGGTCGCGGCGCAGCTCCAGGAGGCCGCTCTCGCCGAGGCCCGCGAGTTCGAGCCCTTCGACGGTGATCTTCCCCGCGTCCGGGGTGTCGAGCCCGCCCACGAGATTGAGCAGGGTGGTCTTGCCGGACCCCGAACGCCCCTTCAGGGCGACGAGCTCGCCGCGCGGGACGGCGAAGGAGACACCGCGCAGGGCGTGCACGGCGGACGCGCCACTGCCGTAGGTCCGGTGCAGGTCCTCGACGACGACTGCGCTCCCGGTCATGTCGCCTCCCCCAAATCCCTCAGATCCCCCGTACGGCCCTGTTGGGCCGGGCGCCAGTATGGTCACCGGACGCCCGGCCCAACAAGATCCCGATCAGCTCGGGTTGTCCGCGTGGGTCAGGGTCTCCCAGGCGACGAACAGGTTGTTGGAACCTGCCGGGCGGTTCTTCTCGGTGAGCTTCTGGGTGTTGCTCATGGCATGGCCGAGGCGGTTGTGGAGCGCGTTGTAGCCGACCTCGGTGACGGGCCCGAGGCCCCGGTGGAGGGTGCCGCCGCACAGGGAGCTCGGCGGCGCCTCGCCCAGTTCGTACTTGGCCTGGAAGCCGAGGCCCTGGCGCAGCCGCTCGCCGACGTCCGTCGTGTAGAGGTCCTGGCCCTGGATGCGGCTGGTCTCGGCGACGTGGGAGATCGCGGAGAGCCCGTATCCGGTGTGGGTGAAGTCGCGGCACGTCTCCTGGGTGAGCCCGGTGGTGAAGGTGCCCTGCCCCTGCCAGTACTTGACGATCTTCGCCCGGGTGTCCAGGTTCTGGCTGGGCACGGTCTTGGGCAGATCGCCGTCGGAAGCGAGGTAGATGTAGGCGGCGGTGCGCGTACGGAACTTCGCCATCGCCTTGTCATACGACCCCTTGTCCTCGAGGAAGACGGAGATGCCGATGGCGGCCTCCATCATCGACAGCTCCCAGTTGCCGTTGGAGTTGGAGCCGTTGATGATCTCGGGCAGGTAGACGGTGCGCAGCATCGTCGCGAAGCGGCCCGAGTTGCCCCAGCTGCCGGTGTACGTGTGCTTGATGATCTCGGCGGCCCTGGGCCAGGACGACCCCGCCCAGCCGGTCTGCAGCGGGGCGTTGCTGTTGGTGTGGTCCTTGATGGTGGCGGACCAGGCGTCCATCAGCTCGATGGACTTCTTGGCGTAGCGGTCGTCACGGGTGAAGTACCAGGCGAGAGCGGTGGTGTACGCGGCTGTCGCGTCCTCGCGCTCGTCCGTACAGCCGTAGTTGGGGTCCGAGTACGAGCCGCACTCGACGACCGCGCGGGGCTTCGGCGTGCGCGACAGGGAGGCGTACTTGCTCCCCATCATCTGGTCGTAGGCGCCCTTCCAGGGCTGGGCACCGGCGTTGACCTTCTCCCTGGTGAAGTCCAGCTGGCCGCGGGAGACGGCGACTCCGGGGTGCGCGAAGGTGCTGGGCGCGGCGGCGGCGCGCTCGGCGCCGGGCCACGCGAGGAGGGCGGCGACCAGTGCGGTCACCACGGTGGCGAGGGTCGCGAGGACTGCCGTGCGCGATCTGCGGCGGTGGCGCACGGGCGTGGGGGCGTCAGCCATGCGAAGGGCCATCCATTCTCGTATGTGAACTTCAAGTACCTTTCTGAACACGCGTGTTGGGCCGAGACCATAAGTACGGACCAGACTTCCGTCAAGGCGTGAAGTTTCCGGTGCCATGCACGCAACAGCGCAGGACCCCTGCCGGAAAAGGCAGAGGCCCTGCTCAGAGGGGGCGGCGTCAGCGGCTTTGCGCCACGAGTTCCTTCAGCGCGACGTTGAGCCGGAGGACGTTGACGCGGGGCTCGCCCACGAAGCCGAGGGTCCGTCCGTCGGTGTGCTCGTCCACCAGCTTCTCGACCTTGTTCACGTCGAGGCCGTTCCTCTCCGCCACCCGGTGGGCCTGAAGCTCCGCGTACTCCGGGGAGATGTGCGGGTCCAGGCCCGAGCCGGACGAGGTGACGGCCTCGGCGGGCACGTCCGAGGGCTTGACCTCGAAGCCGTCCGTGGAGTTGTCCTTGACCACGGCGGCCTTGGCGGCCCTGACGTTCGCGATCAGGTCCTTGTTGTCACCGGACAGGTTCGTCGCGCCCGACAGGATCAGCTCGTACTGAGTGTTCACGCCCGAATCCTGGTTGGAGCCCAGGCCGTTGGACGGCCGTGGCTGGAACCACTTCAGGTCGGGCGCGGCCGTCTCCTGGCCCTTCTTCAGCGGCAGGTCGTACGTCTGCCCGATGAGCTCGGAACCGACGACCTTGCCCCCGCTTCTGACCTCCGAGCCGTTGGCCTTGTCGTTGAACAGGGCCTGGGCGACCCCGGTGACGGCCAGCGGATAGATGACACCGCAGATGACGGTGAGGACGAGCAGGGCGCGCAGGCCCGCCCCCAGCAACCGCGCCGTGCTTCCAACTGAGTTGTTCATGGCGTCAGCACGCTTTCAGGAAATTACAGCCCGGGGATGAGGGAGATGATCAGGTCGATGATCTTGATGCCGATGAACGGGGCGACGAGACCGCCGAGTCCGTAGATGCCGAGATTGCGCCGCAGCATCCGGTCCGCGCTCATCGGCCGGTACCGCACGCCCTTGAGGGCCAGCGGCACCAGGGCGATGATGATCAGCGCGTTGAAGATGACGGCCGACAGGATGGCCGACTCCGGGGACGACAGGTTCATGATGTTGAGCTTGTCGAGACCGGGATAGACCACGGCGAACATCGCGGGGATGATCGCGAAGTACTTCGCGACGTCGTTGGCGATCGAGAAGGTCGTCAACGCACCCCGGGTGATCAGGAGTTGCTTGCCGATCTCGACGATCTCGATGAGCTTGGTGGGGTTGGAGTCCAGGTCCACCATGTTCCCGGCCTCCTTGGCGGCCGAGGTCCCGGTGTTCATGGCCACGCCCACGTCGGCCTGGGCCAGCGCCGGCGCGTCGTTCGTGCCGTCACCGGTCATCGCGACGAGCTTGCCACCGGCCTGCTCGCGCTTGATCAGCGCCATCTTGTCCTCGGGCGTGGCCTCGGCGAGGAAGTCGTCCACGCCCGCCTCGTCCGCGATCGCCTTGGCGGTCAGCGGGTTGTCGCCCGTGATCATGACCGTCTTGATGCCCATGCGCCGCAGCTCGTCGAACCGCTCCCGCATGCCCTCCTTGACGACGTCCTTCAGATGGATGACGCCAAGGACGCGCGCCCCCTTCTCGTCCACCGCCGCGACCAGGAGCGGAGTGCCACCGGCCTGCGAGATGGTGTCGGTCAGGCCCTGCGCGTCGCCGGAGACGGTGCCGCCGTTCTCGGTGACCCAGGCGACGACCGAACCGGTCGCGCCCTTGCGGACCTTGCGCCCGCTCCCCTCCTGGTCGAGGTCGACGCCGGACATCCGCGTCTGTGCGGTGAAGGCCACCCACTCGGCCCCCTCCAGCTCACCCTGGTGGCGCTCGCGAAGCCCGTACTTCTCCTTCGCCAGTACGACGATGGAGCGGCCCTCGGGCGTCTCGTCGGCCAGCGACGAGAGCTGGGCGGCGTCCGCGAGCTCGGCCTCGGTCGTCCCGCGCACCGGCACGAACTCGGCGGCCTGCCGGTTGCCGAGCGTGATGGTGCCCGTCTTGTCGAGCAGCAGCGTCGAGACGTCACCCGCGGCCTCGACCGCACGCCCCGACATGGCAAGGACGTTGCGCTGGACCAGGCGGTCCATGCCCGCGATGCCGATCGCGGAGAGCAGCGCGCCGATCGTCGTCGGGATCAGGCACACCAGGAGCGCGGCGAGCACGATCATGGACTGCTCGGCACCCGCGTACACGGCGAACGGCTGGAGCGTGACGACCGCCAGCAGGAAGACGATCGTGAGCGACGCGAGCAGGATGTTGAGCGCGATCTCGTTGGGCGTCTTCTGCCGGGCGGCGCCCTCGACCAGGTTGATCATGCGGTCGATGAAGGTCTCGCCGGGCTTCGTCGTGATCTTGATGACGATGCGGTCGGAGAGGACCTTGGTGCCTCCGGTGACGGCGGAGCGGTCACCGCCCGACTCCCGGATGACCGGGGCCGATTCACCGGTGATCGCCGACTCGTCGACGCTCGCCACCCCCTCGACGACGTCCCCGTCACCGGGGATCACGTCGCCCGCCTCGCAGACGACCAGATCGCCGATGCGCAGCTCCGTGCCGGGCACCTGCTCCTCGGTCGTGCCGTCGAGCCGGCGCGCCACCGTGTCGGTCTTGGCCTTGCGCAGGGTGTCGGCCTGCGCCTTGCCGCGGCCCTCGGCCACCGCCTCCGCCAGGTTGGCGAAGACCGTGGTCAGCCAGAGCCAGGCGGCGATCGCCCAGCCGAACCAGTCGCCCGGATCCTTGACCGCGAGGACCGTGGTGACCACCGAGCCGACGAGCACCACGAACATGACGGGCGACTTGACCATCACCCGCGGATCGAGCTTCTTCACGGCGTCGGGGAAGGACTTCAGGAGCTGCTTGGGGTCGAACAGGCCCCCACCGACGCGGCCGGCGTCCTTGGCGTCCTTGGCATCCTTGTGCCCGCCGGACAGGTCCTGGTGCGGCGCGCGGGTGGGAGTAGCGGTGGACATGGAGCCGGGCTCCTCTGGCTTCTCTGTGTCGGTGGTCATGACGCGAGCCCCTCGGCCAGCGGCCCGAGGGCCAGCGCGGGGAAGTAGGTCAGACCGGTGATGATCATGATGGTGCCGACCAGCAACCCGGTGAACAGCGGCTTCTCGGTGCGCAGGGTGCCCGCGGTGGCCGGAATCGGCTTCTGTTCGGCCAGCGAACCCGCGAGGGCGAGGACGAACACCATCGGCAGGAAGCGGCCGAGCAGCATCGCCAGACCGATCGTGGTGTTGAACCAGTTCGTGTCCGCGCTGAGCCCCGCGAACGCCGAGCCGTTGTTGTTGGCGCCCGAGGTGTAGGCGTAGAGGATCTCGGAGAAGCCGTGCGCACCGGAGTTGAGCATCGAGTCCTTGGGCGTGGGCAGCGCCATCGACACCGCGGTGAAGCCGAGGACCAGGGCGGGGGTGACGAGGATGTAGCAGGCCGCCAGCTTGATCTCGCGGGTGCCGATCTTCTTGCCCAGGTACTCCGGCGTACGCCCCACCATCAGACCGGCGATGAACACCGCGATGATGGCCATGATCAACATGCCGTAGAGCCCCGACCCCGTGCCACCGGGCGCGATCTCGCCCAGCTGCATGCCGAGCAGGTTGAGCCCGCCGCCGAAACCGGTGTTGGAGGAGTGGAAGGAGTTGACCGCGCCGGTCGAGGTCAGCGTCGTGGCGACCGAGAAGATCGCCGAGCCGCTGATGCCGAACCGCGTCTCCTTGCCCTCCATGGCGCCGCCCGCGATGTCGAAGGCGGGAGCCCCGTGGTGGAACTCGGTCCACATCATCAGCGCGGTGAACCCGATCCAGATCGTCGCCATCGTGGCGAGGATCGCGTATCCCTGCCGCACGCTGCCGACCATGCGGCCGAAGGTGCGGGTCAGGGCGAACGGGATCACCAGGATCAGGAAGACCTCGAACAGGTTGGAGAGCCCGTTCGGGTTCTCGAAGGGGTGGGCGGAGTTGGCGTTGAAGTAGCCGCCTCCGTTGGTACCCAGCTCCTTGATGACCTCCTGCGAGGCCACCGCTCCCCCGTTCCACTCCTGGCTGCCGCCCAGGAACTGGCCGACCCCGTGGATGCCGGAGAAGTTCTGGATGGCGCCGCAGGCGACCAGGACGAGCGCGCCGATCACGGAGATCGGGATCAGGATGCGGACCGTGCCGCGCACCAGGTCGGACCAGAAGTTCCCCAGCTCCCCCGTGCGCGAGCGGGCGAAGCCCCGCACCAGGGCCACCGCGACGGCGATGCCCACGGCCGCGGAGACGAAGTTCTGGACCGCGAGACCGCCCGTCTGCACGACGTGGCCCATGGCCTGCTCGCCGTAGTACGACTGCCAGTTGGTGTTCGCCACGAACGACGCGGCGGTGTTGAACGCCTGGTCGGGATCGATGGCCTTGAAGCCGAGCGACCCGGGAAGCGAGCCCTGGAGCCGCTGGAGCAGATACAGGAACAGCACACTCACGGCGGAGAAGGCGAGCACCCCGCGCAGATAGGCGGGCCAGCGCATCTCGGCGTTCGGGTCGGCGCCTATGCCCTTGTAGATCCACTTCTCCACGCGCAGATGCTTCTCGGAGGAGTAGACCTTGGCCATGTGGTCACCGAGCGGACGGTATGCCAGGGCCAGCGCGACGAACAGCGCCAGGAACTGGAGCACACCAGCAAGAACAGGGCTCATATCCGTACTCAGAACCTCTCCGGGAACACGAGAGCGAGGACGAGATAGCCCAGCAGGGCGACGGCCACGACGAGACCGACGATGTTCTCGGCAGTCATAGCTTCGCCACCCCCTTGGCGATGAACGCCACCAGCGCGAATACCGCGATCGTGGTGACGACGAAGGCCACGTCGGCCATCGTGTGCTCCTAGATGAGATGCGAGTGATCTGACGTCTTGAGGAAACCCCCTCCGTGGCTGGATTCGACCGCCGTTGACGTCTCCCTTACGTCCGTCGGCGCTCCCTTGACGACTCTCTTACGGTTGCCTCCGCGCTACCGCCCCGACCTGCGAAAACGCCGATGGGCCGCACTCCCGTCAGGGAGTACGGCCCATCGGCCTGCAACTCGTGGGGCGGCTAGCGCACCTCGGTGATCTCGGGGCCCCGCTGGAGCTGGCCCATGCCACCGGAGAAGCGCGAGCCCTCCTGCTGCTCCTGCTGGACGGCGCCCTCCGCGACCATCTGGGCGTCGTCCGGCAGCTTCAGGACGATCGGGTCGCGGGGAGCCATCGGGCCCTCGCCGCGCACGATGACGGTGTCCCGGAAGATCTGCTCCAGGAGACCCGCGGCCTGCGGCTGCACCGCGCCCTGACCGGAGATGACCCCGCGCAGGAACCACCGCGGACCGTCGACACCGATGAAGCGCACGACCTGCACCCCGCCGGTGCCGTCCGGCAGCTGCACCGGCACCTGGGCGCGCAGCTCCCAGCCGAGGGGGCCCTCGACCTCGTCGATGACACCGCCCTGCTGGGTGATGCCCGAGGCGATCTCCTCGCGGACCTCGCCCCAGATGCCCTGCTTCTTGGGGGCGGCGAAGCCCTGGAGCTGGATCGCGCTGTCCTGGAGGACGACGGTCGCCGCGACGATCGCGTCACCCGCGACCTCCACCCGCAGCTCCATGCCCTCGACACCCGGTACGAAGAGGCCGCCGAGGTCCACCCGGCCCTCGCCGGGCTCCCGGACCTCCGAGACGTCCCAGGGACCGTCGGGGCGGGGCTCGGGCTCGAGCCTCACGCGCGACGACGCCGCGGACGTGTCTTCGCTGTCAGCGCCGTCACGGTCCTCGACGACCTGCTCGGCCTCGCCCGCCGCGTCCTCGGCGGCACTGTCCTTCTTGCGACGTCCGAACACGTCACTGTCCTTCCCGGTCAGATACGACCGATGCGTATCGATTCCCACCCGTTTGTTCACCCGGGCCTGCGCCCACGGCGGCATGGCCGCCGGTGGACCCGAAGCCCCCCTCGGCCCGCGCCGAGTCGGGAAGCTCCGCCACCTCCCGGAAGCGCACCTTCTCGACCTGCTGGACGACCAGTTGGGCAATCCGGTCGAAGCGCTCGAACCGCACGCGTTCGCGCGGGTCGAGATTCACCACGATCACCTTGATCTCTCCACGGTACCCGGCATCCACCGTCCCTGGGGCATTCACCAGGGCGACACCGCAGCGGGCGGCGAGACCGGATCGCGGGTGCACGAAGGCCGCGTACCCCTCGGGCAGCGCGATGGACACCCCGGTGGGGAGCACCACCCGCTCGCCCGGAGCGAGTTCGTGCGCTTCGGTGGTCCGCAGATCCGCTCCCGCGTCACCGGGCCGCGCATACGACGGCAGCGGTACTTCGGGGTCGACGCGACGGATCAGGACGTCGAGCTCCGGACGGGGTACGGGGGTCACGGGTTCACCTCGAAAGCACGTGCGCGGCGGAGCTGGTCCGGGTCGTCCATGGCGGCCCGGATCTCCTCCGGGCGGCCGTTCTCGACGAAGTGGTCGACCTTGACCTCGATGAAGAGGGCCTTGGCGCGGACGGCGACGGGCCCCTCGGGGCCGCCGATCCGCCCGGTGGCCCGGGAGTAGATCTTGCGCCCCGCGACGGCGGTCACCTCGGCGTCGAGGAAGAGCACGGTGCCCAGCGGCACGGGCAGCGCGAAGTCGGTCTCGAGCCGGCCGGTCACGGCGATCACCCGAAGCAGCCAGTTCAGCGAGCCGAGCGTCTCGTCGAGCGCCGTGGCGAGCACTCCGCCGTGGGCGAGGCCCGGGGCGCCCTGGTGGGCCTCCCGGACGGTGAACTCGGCGGTGACGCCCACACCTTCACCGGCACGCGTGGCGAGGTGCAGCCCGTGGGCCTGTCCTTCGCCGCAGCCGAAACAGTGCTCGTAATGGGCTCCGATGAGCTCGCCGGGGGCGGGCGCGTCGGGGTGGCGGACGGGCGCTATGGCATCGGCCGGGGGCGTCAAAGCTGCTGAAGTACCACTCACAGCCGCAGACCTTACCCGCGAGTCCACTGACTCGACTCATCGTGCCAAGCTTGCGTCCATGCAGCCTTACGAAGAACGCCTGACGGCGCCCCGCTCCTGGTGGCTTGTCTCGCTCCTGGTCGGAGTCGCGATGGCGCTGATCATGCTCCCCTTCGGCACCCTGCCGCTGCTCGGCGGTCTGGTCGCCGGGACGGCGGTCGCCGCGGTCGTCACCAGTTCGTACGGCTCCCCCCGGATCCGCGTGGTGGCGGGTTCGTTCGTCGTGGGTGACGCGAAGATCCCGGTCTCCGCCCTGGGCGAGCCGGTGGTACTCGACGCACAGGAGGCGCGCGCCTGGCGCGGGCCCAAGGCCGACCCGCGCGCCTTCATGCTGCTGCGCGCCTACATCCCGACGGCACTGCGCGTAGAGATCACGGACCCGCAGGACCCGACCCCGTACGTGTACGTGTCGACGCGGAACCCCGAGGCGCTCGCGGCAGCGCTCACCGCGGTGCGGGCTTCCTAGGACTCAGGCCCCCAGCTCCTCCGGCGGGGCGTCGGGGCGCAGCGGGTCAAGAGGCTTCACGGGCTGCTCAAGGGGCGGCAGCTCGATGAGGGCACCCCAGGGCACCTGCGACCTCCGCAGGTCCGTACGGACCCGCTCAGCGAGCTTCTTGGTGTCCCGGCGGTTCATCACCGCCCCGACCGCGGCGCCGACCATGAAGGGCATCAGGTTCGGGAGGTTCCGCACCATGCGCTTCATGATCTGCTGGCGCAGCTCGCGCTTCATCTGGCCGCCGAGCGCCGCGTTGACCGAAGCGGGCTTGACCACGTCGATGCCGCGCTCCTCGGTCCACGCCGTGAGGTAGGCGGTGCTGCGCTCCTGGAAATTGCCCGGCGGGCGCCTGCCGTAGACCTCGTGGAGTTCGGCGATCAGCTTCAGCTCGATCGCCGCGACGCCGGTGATCTCGGCGGCCATCTCCGCGGGCATCGCGGGCGGCACGGGCATCATCGCCGCGGCGCCGACTCCGGCCCCTACGGTCGAGGTCGCGTTGGCCGCGCCGGAGATGAGTTTGTCCGCGAGCTGCTCGGGGTCGAGACCCGGGAACTGCTTGCGGAGGGTGCCCAGGTCGCGGATCGGGATCCGCGGGGCGTTCTCGATGATCCGGTCGGCGAGATAGCCGATGCCGGCTTTGGCGCCGCGTCCGCTCATGCGTACGCCCGCCTTGACTCCGTCCGTGACGGCGGCAACCCGGCCCTTGGACCCGTTGGCCCCTGACGCCTTGTCGGCCGCCGTCTCGTCGTGTGCCACCTCCAGGGCGTTCGCTGGTCCGAGCGAGGCTTTTCCGTTGGGGGAAGAGCCCCGCTCGTCGTCACGCACGCCGTCGGGGGCGGCGATCGGTTGGTCCGCTCCGCGCTTGCGGAAGCGGCGCTTCCTCGGCGGGGTCGAGCCTGTCACGGCCGACCCTGCCCTAGTCGCAGTCGCGGCAGATCGGCTGGCCGTTCTTCTCCCTGGCCAGCTGGCTGCGGTGGTGCACCAGGAAGCAGCTCATGCAGGTGAACTCGTCCTGCTGCTTCGGGAGCACCCGAACGGCGAGCTCCTCGTTCGAAAGGTCCGCGCCGGGCAGTTCGAGGCCCTCTGCGGCCTCGAACTCGTCGACGTCTACGGCCGACGTCGACTTGTCGTTCCGACGCGCCTTGAGTTCCTCGATGCTGTCCTCGTTGACGTCATCGTCGGTCTTACGTGGGGTGTCGTAGTCCGTTGCCATGTCGCTCTCCCCCTCTGGGTGTCTGCGGTGTCTCAGCGCCGTAACGCGTGAGAGGCCGGACTTGTGCCCGACCTGAGGCGGAGATTTTGCCTCACATCAAGGTCTGTTACTCAATCGACACCCAACCGCACCCCTCAGGAGGTGATCGGTTTGGATGGCGATCGGGACCGTACACGGTCCGAATGTCGCACTTCACAGGCGCCACCCCGTGTACTTCCCGTGATCAAGACCCCTGAAAACCCGGATTTTCCCGGCTTTCCAACGACTTTCACGATCACGGAGAGTAGATGGCCGAAAAATCGCCCCTGTGATCGATCGCACACGAGATCTCCAGGAGCAGGTCCCGAAAATTCCGCGCAAAGCGAACACCGCGGCGCGTCCGCGGCAGCATCTCAGAGAGGAAGGGTGACTCGCATCACGAGCCCTCCCCCCTCGCGCGGCTCCGCGATGATACGGCCCCCGTGGGCCCGCGCCACCGATCGGGCGATCGACAGGCCGAGTCCGACGCCCTTGTCGCTGCCCGTGCGCTCGGTCCGCAGCCGCCTGAACGGCTCGAAGAGGTTGTCGATCTCGTACGCGGGAACCACGGGACCCGTGTTCGACACCACGAGGACCGCCTGGCCGTGCTGGGCCTCCGTGGTGACCTCCACCCAGCCCTCGTCCGGCACGTTGTACCTGACGGCGTTCTGGACGAGGTTCAGGGCGATCCGCTCCAGGAGTACGCCGTTGCCCTGGACGACGGCGGAGGCCCGCTCCCCGCGGATCTCCACGCCCTTCGCGTCCGCCTCGGACCGCACCTGGTCGACGGCGCGGTCCGCGACCTCGGCGAGGTCGACGGGTTTGCGCTCCACGATCTGGTTGTCGCTGCGGGCGAGCAGCAGCAGGCCCTCCACGAGCTGCTCACTGCGTTCGTTCGTGGCCAGGAGCGTCTTGCCGAGCTGGTGGAGCTCGGGGGGCGCCCCGGGGTCGGAGAGGTGCACCTCGAGCAGCGTGCGGTTGATCGCGAGCGGGGTGCGCAGCTCGTGGGACGCGTTGCCGACGAAGCGCTGCTGGGCGGTGAAGGCCCGCTCCAGGCGGTCGAGCATCTCGTCGAAGGTGTCCGAGAGCTCCTTCAACTCGTCGTCGGGGCCGTCCAGTTCGATGCGCCGCGAGAGGTCCGTGCCCGCCACCCTGCGCGCGGTGCGCGTGATGCGGCCGAGCGGGGACAGGACGCGGCCCGCCATCGCGTAACCGAAGGCGAAGGCGATCACCGCGAGCCCGAGCAGGGCGAGCAGCGAACGGCTCAGGAGGTTGTCCAGAGCGTCCTGGCGCTGTTCGTTGACGCAGGCGTTCATGGCGTGGTTGAGCTCGCTGGCCGACGGCGAGCCCGGGAAGTTGCACTTCTCGCTGGCCACCTGACCGGAGACGATCTTGAACGGCAGTTCGCTGCCCACGTTCAGGGCCTGCGCGGCCAGCAGATAGATGATCGAGAGCAGCAGGATGCCCGCGATCAAGAACATGCCGCCGTAGAGCAGGGTCAGACGTATACGGATCGTGGGGCGCAGCCACGGGAAGGGGACTTCGGCCTTCCTGGGATCCCAGGTGGGTTTCGGAGGCGCCGTCGGTGGCGCCGGGGTCGCGGCCACCGGGGATCAGATCCGGTAGCCGGAGCCGGGCACCGTCACGATGACGGCGGGCTCGCCGAGCTTCCGCCGCAGGGTCATGACGGTCACCCGCACCACGTTCGTGAACGGGTCGGTGTTCTCGTCCCAGGCCTTCTCGAGAAGCTGCTCGGCGGAGACGACGGCGCCCTCGCTGCGCAGCAGCACTTCGAGGACGGCGAACTCCTTGGGGGCCAGCTGGATCTCCTTGCCGTCGCGGAAGATCTCGCGGCGGTTCGGGTCGAGCTTGATCCCGGCGCGCTCCAGGACGGGCGGCAGCGGGACGCTCGTACGCCGGCCGAGGGCACGCACGCGTGCCGTGAGCTCGCTGAACGCGAAGGGCTTGGGGAGGTAGTCGTCGGCGCCGATCTCCAGGCCCTCGACGCGGTCGCTGACGTCGCCCGACGCGGTGAGCATCAGGACGCGGGTCGGCATGCCGAGCTCGACGATCTTGCGGCAGACGTCGTCGCCGTGCACGAGCGGGAGGTCCCGGTCGAGCACCACGACGTCGTAGTCATTGACCCCGATGCGTTCCAGGGCGGCCGCTCCGTCGTACACGACGTCGACGGCCATGGCCTCCCGGCGTAGTCCGGTGGCCACCGCATCGGCGAGCAGTTGCTCGTCCTCGACGACGAGTACGCGCACGGCGCTGTCCTTCCTCTGTGCCCCTGCGGGCAGGTCTGTTCGTGGGGTGTGGCCTCCATCCTGCCCCTTTCGGCCATAAACCGGCCGTAAGGCGGAGTCCCGCGCAGTCCTCGCCGGGGAATGCGGGACTTTCTCCGGCGGTTGAGGTTTCCGTGGAAGGGAGCCCGGGGAGGACGACCTCACACCCGCGATCACGCTTTGTATCTGGCGCGCCACAACCCGCTTCTCCAGGGCGGGCGGCTCGAGTCGTGATCGCCCCTTCCTTGAGGGCACACCCCCGTGCCATCGACCCACGACCCAGCCGAGGGGGCGCAACCATGGACGCTTTTACCGCAGGACTGCTGCAGCGCATAAAGGCCACGGAGTCCGACCTCACGAAGGCCCGTGAAACGGGCGACGACTTCCTTGCCGAGGTCGAGCAGGCCGAGCTCGAAGATCTCCACCGGCTGGCCGCCGAGCACGGGGTGGAGGTCGGCGCGCTGCACGCCTGATCCCTTCCTTCGTACGCAGCAGGGCCCCGGCATCCGTGGACGAGATGCCGGGGCCCTGCTGTGCTGTGTCTTCACGTCTCCGCGTCTCCGCGTCGCTCAGTCGTGCCAGGCGCCGAGCTCCTCCAGGCGGCCCTGGAGGTCCTCGAAGAGGCCGGGCGGGGCGGCGACCGTCAGCTCGCCCGAGAGGGCCTGGCCGGGGCGTCCGCCGGTCAGCGCGCCCGCCTCCCGTGCGACGAGGTCACCGGCGGCGAAGTCCCACGGGTTGAGGCCACGCTCGTAGTACGCGTCCAGGCGGCCGAGCGCGACGTCGCACAGGTCGATCGCCGCAGAGCCGCCGCGGCGGATGTCCCGGACCAGCGGAATCAGCCGGCTGGCCACCTCGGCCTGGTGGGCGCGGCGCTGGGCGACGTACCCGAAGCCGGTGCCGACGAGGGCCTGTTCGAACGGGGGCGCGGGGCGGGCGTGCGCGGGCTTGTCGTTGACGAAGGCGCCCTCCCCGAGGACCGCGCGGTAGGTCTCGCCGCGCATCGGGGCGTGCACCACGCCCACGAGCGTCTCGCCGTCCTTGCGGGCGGCGATGGAGACGGACCAGTCGGGCCGTCCGTAGAGGTAGTTGACGGTGCCGTCGATCGGGTCGATCACCCACTGGATGCCGCTGCTGCCCTCGGAGCTCGCGCCCTCCTCGCCGAGCACGCCGTCATCCGGCCTGCGCTCGGCGAAGAAGTCGGTGATCAGCTTCTCGGAGGCGATGTCCATCTCGGTGACGACGTCGACCGCACTGGTCTTCGTGGCGGCCACGCCCAGGTCGTCCGGGCGCCCGTCGCGCAGGAAGGCGCCCGCGCGGTGGGCGGCCTCCAGGGCGGCGCCCAGGAGTTCGGTCTTGAGGTCGGTCACGTCAACATCCTTACGCGTACGGGCTGTCGGCGCCCGCGGCGGCGGGCTTCGGGGCGCGCGAGGGGCAGCAGCCCACCGGGCACAGGTCGTGGCTAGCGCCGAGCGCGCCCAGGACGCAGGGGGCGACGTCGTGCCCGCCCTCCTTGGCGGCACGCTCCAGGACGAGATCGCGCACCGCGGCGGCGAACCGCGGGTCGGCGCCGACGGTGGCCGAGCGGCGGACCGGGAGACCGAGGTCCGCTGCCTTGGCCTCGGCCTCGGTGTCGAGGTCGTACAGCACCTCCATGTGGTCCGAGACGAAGCCGATCGGGACCATCACCACGGCGGGTGCGCCCGCGGCGTGCCGCTCCTCCAGGTGATCACAGATGTCGGGCTCCAGCCACGGGGTGTGCGGGGAGCCGCTGCGCGACTGGTAGACGAGCTGCCAGGGGTGGTCGACGCCGGTCTCCTCGCGCACCGCGCCGGCGATGGTCCTGGCCACGTCCAGGTGCTCGGCGACGTACGCGCCACCGTCCCCGTGGTCCTCCACGCGCCCCGAGGTGTCGGCGGCCGCGGTCGGGATGGAGTGCGTCGTGAAGGCGAGGTGCGCGCCTTCACGCACGTCGTCGGGGAGCCCGGCCAGGGATTCCAGAACCCCGTCGATCATGGGGCGGACGAAGCCGGGGTGGTTGAAGTAGTGCCGCAGCTTGTCGACGCGCGGCACCGCGAGGCCCTCCGACGCCAGCACGGCGAGGGACTCGGCCAGGTTCTCGCGGTACTGGCGGCAGCCCGAGTACGAGGCGTACGCGCTGGTCGCGAGGACGAGCACGCTGCGGTGGCCGTCCTGGACGAGCTCGCGCAGGGTGTCGGTCAGGTAGGGGGCCCAGTTGCGGTTGCCCCAGTAGACCGGCAGGTCCAGGCCGTGCTCGGCGAAGTCCTTGCGCAGGGCGTCCAGCAGGGCGCGGTTCTGGTCGTTGATCGGGCTGACCCCGCCGAACAGGAAGTAGTGCTGCCCCACCTCCTTGAGCCGCTCCTTGGGGATGCCGCGGCCCCGCGTCACGTTCTCCAGGAACGGGACGACGTCGTCAGGGCCTTCGGGGCCGCCGAACGAGAGCAGCAGCAGGGCGTCATAGGGAGAGGCATCGAGCGCATCGGACATACATCCGATCCTGCCACCCGCCACCGACAGCCGAAAATCACGGTGCGGCCCGGCCTGTCGGAGCCGTAAGCTGTATTAGCCATCTTTACGCCTTACCGGAGCGGCCGTGCGCATCGTCCGCACGGAGCCGCCCGGCGCCTCAGCGGAGTCCCACGTGCCGAGCCCTTACCGCGCCATATTCGCCGCCCCCGGCACCAAGGGGTTCTCGACGGCGGGCTTCCTCGGGCGGATGCCGCTGTCGATGATGGGCATCGGCATCGTGACGATGGTGTCCCAGCTCACCGGGCGGTACGGCCTCGCGGGCGCGCTCTCCGCGACCGTCGCGCTCTCCGCGGCCGCGATCGGCCCGCAGATCTCGCGCCTCGTCGACCGGTACGGCCAGCGGCGGGTGCTGCGGCCCGCGACCCTCGCGTCCCTGGTCGCGGTCGCCGGGCTCCTGCTCTGCGCGAAGTACGGACTCCCGGACTGGACGCTGTTCGCCTTCGCCGCCCTCGTCGGCTGCGTGCCGAGCGTGGGGTCGATGATCAGGGCGCGCTGGGCGGTCCTCTACCGGGACACCCCGCAGCTGCACACCGCGTACTCCTTCGAGTCCGTGGTGGACGAGATCTGCTTCATCTTCGGGCCGATCATCTCGATCGGGCTCTCCACGGTGTGGTTTCCCGAGGCCGGGCCGCTCATGGCCGGCGTCTTCCTCGCCGTGGGCGTCTTCTGGCTTACGTCCCAGCGGGCCACCGAGCCCGTGCCGCACGGGCGTGAACACCACACCAAGGGCTCGGCGTTGCGCTCCGGCGGGCTCCAGGTGCTGGTCGCGACCTTCGCCGCGACGGGGGCGATCTTCGGGTCCATCGACGTGGTGACCGTCGCGTACGCGGAGGACCAGGGCCACAAGGCGATGGCGAGCCTCGTCCTCGCGGTGTACGCGCTCGGCTCCTGTGTGGCCGGGGCCGCCTTCGGGCTCATGCACTTCAAGGGCGCTCCCGCCCCGAGGTGGCTGCTGGGTGTCTGTGCGATGGCCGTGAGTATGATCCCGCTTCAGTTGGTCGGGAACCTTCCGTTTCTGGCCGTGGCGTTGTTCATCGCGGGCCTTTCCATAGCGCCGACCATGATCACGACGATGGCCCTCGTCGAACAGCACGTACCACGCGCGAAGCTGACCGAGGGCATGACCTGGGTGAGCACCGGACTCGCGGTCGGCGTCGCGCTCGGCTCCTCCGCGGCCGGCTGGGTCATCGACGCGGCCGGATCGGACGCCGGGTACGCGGTCCCCGGACTGTCGGGGGCCGTCGCGGTGGCGGTCGGGTTCCTTGGGTATCGCCGGCTGAAGAAGCCGGTTCCGCAACGGGGAGGGACCCATGAGCACGACAACGGGCAGCGGGAAGAGCACAGCGGCGTGGCGTAACTGGGCGGGCAACGTCACCGCACGTCCGGTCAGGGAGGTCACCCCGGCATCGGTCGACGAACTCTCCGCGGCGCTGCGTCAGGCCAAGGAGGACGGCCTCAGGGCGAAGCCGACGGGCACCGGCCACTCCTTCACGGCGGCCGCGGCCACCGACGGCCTCCTGATACGCCCCGAACTCCTCACCGGGATCCGCAGGATCGACCGCGAGGCGGGCACCGTCACCGTGGAAGCGGGCACCCCGCTGAAGCGTCTGAACGCGGCGCTCGCCCGCGAAGGCCTCTCGCTCACGAACATGGGCGACATCATGGAGCAGACGGTCTCCGGCGCGATCAGCACCGGAACCCACGGCACGGGCCGCGATTCGGCGTCGATCTCCGCACAGATCAAGGCACTTGATCTCGTCACCGCGGACGGCACGGTCCTCACCTGCTCGGAGAAGGAGAATCCCGAGGTCTTCGCGGCGGCCCGGCTCGGGATCGGCGCACTCGGCGTGATCAGCGCGATCACCTTCGCCGTCGAGCCCGTCTTCTTCCTCACCGCCCGTGAGGAGCCGATGACCTTCGACAAGGTGACGAGCGAGTTCGACGCGCTGCACGCCGAGAACGAGCACTTCGAGTTCTACTGGTTCCCGCACACCGGCAACTGCACCACCAAGCGCAACAACCGCAGCGCGGGCCCCGAGGCACCGCCCGGCCGGGTCAGCGCCTTCGTAGAGGACGAGATTCTCTCCAACGGCCTCTTCCAGGTGGTCAACACGATCGGCAGGGCCGTCCCCGCGACGATCCCGGGCATCGCCAAGATCTCCAGCAAGGCGCTCTCCGCCCGCACGTACACGGACATCCCCTACAAGGTCTTCACAAGCCCGCGCCGCGTGCGCTTCGTGGAGATGGAGTACGCCGTCCCGCGGGCCGCCCTCGTCGAGACGCTGCGCGAGCTGAAGGCGATGGTGGAGCGCTCGAATCTGCGGATCAGCTTCCCCGTGGAGGTCCGCACGGCCCCCGCCGACGACATCACGCTCTCCACCGCCTCGGGCCGGGACAGCGCGTACATCGCCGTCCACATGTACCGGGGCACGCCCTACCAGGCGTACTTCACCGCCGCGGAGCGGATCTTCACCGCGCACGAGGGCAGGCCTCACTGGGGCAAGATCCACACCCGCGGCGCCGACTACTTCGCGCAGGCCTATCCGCGCTTCGCCGAGTTCACGGCCCTGCGCGACCGGCTTGACCCGGACCGCATGTTCGGCAACGACTACCTGCGGCGCGTCCTGGGCGACTGAGCGGTCGCCTACGGGTTGGGGGTCGCGTCCCGCTGCGCGTCGTCGCCGCCGCCGTTCCCGGTGCCGCTCGACGGAGTGGGGGTCGGCGTCGGGGTCGGGGTGGGCGTGGGGGTGGGCGTCGGGTCCGTCTTGGAGCCGTCGTCGGAGTCCGAACCCTTGTCGGGGTCGTCCTTCGAACCGGAGCCCGAGTCGTTCCCGGTGTCCGGGGACTGCGAGTTCGACCCGCTCGGGTCCTGCGAGGCGCCGCCGTCCTGCTGCGAGCCGTCGTCCGTACCCGTGGAGGGGCCGTCGGACGGCTGTTCGGAGGGTTCGGTCGAGGGCGCGGGCCCGCGGTCGGACGAGCTGCCCCCGCCCGAGAATCCGTTGCCGATCGTGGTGCCGTGGCCCCCGCTGAAGTCCTCGCCGGAGACGATCTCGTACGTCGTGATCCCGGCCATGGCCACACCGAAGACGACCGCCGCCGCGATCAGCGGCCGCTTCCAGCTTCGGACCTGCGTGCGATGCGTGGTCCCGTCGGTGAACTCGTCCGAGGGCAGCGGCTCGACCGGCACGGCGGGGCCCGCCTGCCGCAGGACGCGCGTCGCGTCGTCCCGGGGCGCCGGCTGGGTGGCGTCGACCGATCCGAGCAGCTGCGTCCTGTCGGCATCGGCGTCGGCGCCCGTCACGCGCAGCACGGTGGTGCGGTCGGCGTCACCGGCGGCCGGAAGCACCGAAGTGCGATCGGCGTCACCCACCGCGGGCAGCACACTCGTACGGTCGACATCGCCGATGACGGGCACCACCGTCGTGCGGTCCAGATCTCCCGCGACGGGCGGCACCGAAGTGGCGTCGGCGTCGACCGCTCTCCCCCAGGTCGTCGTCACAGGTCCCGCCCCGGCGTGCGCCGCGGCACCCGCGTGAGCCGCCCCTGTGTACGCCTGCGCCCTGAACGTCTCGGCCACCGGCGCACCCGAGGCGTCGGTCGGCGGCACCTGGTACGCCCGCGGCTTGGCCTGCACGGCGACGTCACGTATCTGCTCGCCCGTGCGGCGGAAGAAGTGCTGGAAGAGCGTGCCGCCGCAGGTCGCGACGGCGCTCACCACACCGGCGCCGAGGATCGTTCCGTAGACGCCGAAGCTCGAAGCGAGCTTCGCCGCCACGACCGCGGCCACGGCGCTCCCCGCCACCTGCGGCACACTCAGATCGAGGCGCCGCTTCCCGCTCGGCTCCTCCTCGCCCGTCGGCAGGTCCGTCGCCCGGTCCTTCGACTCCTTGCCGGATTCCGGCTTTTCACGCATCTCCGACCCTTGCCTGCCTTTCTCGACTGACTGCACGAGAAAGGGACGTATGGGTGAAGTGGATAGTTCCGTTTCTGGAGATTCCGTGAAGTGTGCCACTCATGCACCACCCTGCCCGGGTATCCCGAGGCGCCAACTCCCGTCCCCCGCGAGAACTTCGGCGGCGCGGCGGACCACCCGCGTGGCCCGAATGGAGTACTGTTGCGAGCCCTGGGTCCGGTCTCCCACCTGGGTGCCCGGGGCCTTTCCAGGACCGCCGGGAGGGGGCTCGCTGCACAGGGTGACCGAAGTGGTCACTGAGAGTTGCGAATAGGTCACCGTGCCATAACGGCGACCTAGGGCCCATGCCCGACACGCCGGGCAACTCGGCAAGGTTGTGGCAGGCTGCACCCGGGCAGGCCACACTCGACTAGCGGAAGCAGCGACGCACGTGACGTCGGCAGGCACCACCCGGGAGGTTCCCATGCCCGAACTGCGTGTCGTGGCCGTCAGCAACGACGGCACACGGCTGGTGCTGAAAGCTGCGGACAGCACGGAGTACACGCTTCCGATCGACGAGCGGCTGCGCGCAGCGGTGCGCGGCGACCGTCCGCGTCTCGGCCAGATCGAGATCGAGGTGGAGAGCCACCTCCGTCCCCGCGACATCCAGGCACGGATACGTGCCGGTGCCAGCGCGGAGGAAGTCGCCTCGCTCGCCGGAATCCCCGTCGATCGCGTCCGCCGCTTCGAAGGACCCGTGCTCGCCGAGCGCGCCTTCATGGCGGAGCGGGCCCGGAAGACTCCCGTGCGCCGTCCCGGCGAGAACACCGGACCCCAGCTCGGCGAGGCCGTCTCGGAGCGCCTGCTCATGCGCGGCGCCGACAAGGAGACCGTCCAGTGGGACTCCTGGCGCCGTGACGACGGCACCTGGGAGGTCCTGCTCGTCTACCGCGTCGCGACCGAACCGCACTCCGCGAGCTGGACGTACGACCCGCCTCGGCGGCTCGTGCAGGCCGTGGACGACGAGGCGCGCTCGCTGATCGGCGAGACGGACGACATCGCCGCGCCCGAGCCCAGCTTCCCGTTCGTGCCGCGCATCGCCA
This sequence comes from Streptomyces sp. NPDC057302, assembly GCF_042667685.1. NCBI lineage: Bacteria > Bacillati > Actinomycetota > Actinomycetes > Kitasatosporales > Streptomycetaceae > Streptomyces > Streptomyces sp. NPDC057302. Next base: position 25,316 of record NZ_JBHUZJ010000106.1, read on the forward strand.
GGCTGCCCCGGGACAGGCCCTCGCTCGACCGGCCGCTCGACCGCGCCCTGGACCGGCAGCTGGAGCGCCCGAGCGCGCCCATGCCCCCGGAGCCGCTCGAGGAGGGCACGGCCACCGGTGCGACGGCGGCCGTCTCCGAGTCGGAGCGGGACTCGCTCACCAGCCTCCTGGAGGCGGTGCCGAGCTTCCGTGGCGACATGATCGTGCCGGAGCGCCCCGCACTGCCCGCCACGGATCTCCCCCCGACGGAGGAGCCCGAGCAGGACCCGGAGGCCGAGGAGCCCCCCGCGGCGTCGGCCGGAGCGGGCGCCGCGTACGCGGACGTCCTGATGCCGCGCTCGGTGGCCAGCCACCGCGACCGCCTCGTGGGCACCACCGACCGCCAGGCGGAGGCCGACGGCGTCCGTCCCGGGCGGCGCGCGGCGGTGCCGAGCTGGGACGAGATCGTCTTCGGCACGCGCCGCAAGAAGCAGGAGTAGCACCCGGTTGTACGTGGTCGGGCCCCGCACCGTTCAGGTG
>NZ_JBHUZJ010000107.1:0-25674 GCF_042667685.1 Streptomyces sp. NPDC057302
GGCGCACCCTTTCGCGGGGTGCGCCCCATCGGCGTACGTATCTGGCGGCGGGGGCCGCCGGTTCACCAGGCTGCCTGCCTGGCCTTGCCCTCGGCGGGCAACAGGACCCAGAGCGCGATGTAGAGCAGGAGCTGGGGGCCGGGAAGAAGGCACGAGGCCACGAAGATCACGCGCATCGTGGTCGCCGATGTGCCGAAGCGCTTGGCGAGGGCGGCACAGACTCCGCCGATCATCCGGCCGTTGGTGGGGCGGGCAAGGGCGGTCATGGTGGCTCCTTCGTGAACCGTCGGTATGAGCTCCGGGGGCGTTTCCCCGATGACTCAAAGCTACGTTCACGAAGCGGACGAAGCGTCGCTCCAAGGTGCGATACCGACCCTGGGAATCGTCGGGGTCGAACCCTGAGACGTGTCCTCCCGCAGAAGGGCGGTGTCTCCGTCCGTACGGCGACGGAGCCTGGCCCTGACCGCGGGCACCACACAGAGATGCGCGAGGGCCACGCCCACCGTGTTCAGGAGCAGCGAGTCGATGTCGACGACCTGCCCCGGGACCCCGGTCTGCAGCAGTTCGATGCCGAGCGAGATCAGCGCGGCCGCCGCGACCGTACGCACCAGCGAACCCAGCGGCGAGACGTGGACCCGCCCCCCGGCCAGCGGAAGCAGCACGCCGAGCGGGGCCAGGAGCAGCAGGCTGCCGCCTATCTGCCGGGCCGCCTGGACAGGTCCGAGTGCCAGATCCGCCTTGATGCCGGCGAACGGCTGGAGATTCGCCGCACTGACCCAGGGCACGTCCAGTGGACGCAGCGTGAACCATCCGACGAGCAGAAGGTGCGCGACGAGGAGGAATCCCCCTGTCGCACGGAAGTGGATGGCGGCCCCGTGGCCGCCCGAGCCTTGACGCACGCCCCCCAAGACGCGCCTAACGGCAGGATCGGTTCCGCGCATCTCATCCCGGTACGCGGCACTGTCCTGATCGCACAGGGTGACTGTCCTGTTCGGCTGCCCCGCCAGGGCCTGCTACTTCAGCGTCTCCGTGGGCGGGGCCACCGTCCCGGGGCGCTGGCGCACCGCCTGGGTGCATTCGTAGCGGCGCAGGGGATCGTCGCCGGGGCCGCCCATGATCACCTCGCGGTCGTCGCCCGCCGCCGCGCTGTCCGCGAACGTACAGACGATCTGCGCAAGGGCGAACGCCGAAAGGTCCTCCGGGGACGTACTGAACCGCAGCGCGTCCTCGGGATCCCCCTTCTGGGGGCCGCTGACGACCGTGCCGCCGCGTACGTCCGTCGCGAAGCCCGCCTGCTTCTCCGGGGCCGACGGGGAGCGCGCGAGCTCGTCCAGGAGCGCCTGGGCGATCCGGACCCGGTCGGTCGCGTCCTTCTCGGTGGGGATGCGCACCGACCGGTCGACGGTCACCAGCTGCGCCGCGCACACCAGGAAGACCTGCACCGGAACGCCGCTGGTGGACTGCGAAGCGATGCTCGACCCGGTCATCACGCACGGCACCCGGGAGGGACCGGGACCGAAGTCCGTCGGCACCTCCGTCGAGCGGATCCCGCAGCCGGCGAGCGTCACGGTGAGGGCGGTGGTCAGGAGAGCGGCCCGCAGCCGTCGGCGGTTCATCGTTCGTCTCCCTCGACGACGGCGCTGTCGCCGTCCGTGCAGTGCGCCGCGTTGTCGTCGGGGTCGTCGGGGTCGTCGGGGTCGTCGGGAAGGAGCCCCGACGGATCGCGCGGCAGCCACAGCGTGAACACCGCGCCGCCCTTCGGCGAGTTCGCCGCGGTGATCTCACCGCCGTGGATGTGTGCGTTCTCCAGCGCGATGGAGAGCCCGAGACCGCTGCCCTCCGACCGCGGCCGTGACGCGCTCGCCTTGTAGAACCGGTCGAAGACGTGCGGCAGTACGTCCTCGGGGATGCCGGGGCCTCCGTCACGCACAGCGATCATGAGCTTCTCGCCCGCGAGCCGCACCGAGACCTCCACCGGCGAACCACCGTGCTTGAGCGCGTTGCCGATCAGGTTCGCCAGGATGACGTCCAGGCGCCGCGGGTCGAGCCGCACCGTGATGCCGCGCTCCGCGTCGAGCTCGACCGCGTCGAGCCAGGCACGGGCGTCGATGCAGGCCGTGATCTGGTCGGCGATGTCGACGGCGTCCAGGACGAGCCTGGCCGTGCCCGCGTCGAAGCGGGTGACCTCCATCAGGTTCTCCACCAGGTCGTTCAGCCTGCGGGTCTCGCTGACCACCAGACGTACGGCGGGCTCGATCATCGGGTCGACGGAACCGGTCTCCGCGTCGAGCTCCTCCTCCAGGACCTCGGTCACCGCGGTGATCGCGGTCAGCGGCGTACGCAGTTCGTGCGACATGTCGGCGACGAAGCGCCGCGACGCCTCGTCGCGGGCGCTCATGTCGTCGACCTTCTTCTCCAGGCTCTCCGCGGTCCGGTTGAACGTCCGTGACAGATCGGCCAGTTCATCCGTGCCCGACACCCGAAGGCGCGTGTCCAGCTTGCCCTCGCCGAGCCGCCGCGCGGCGACGCCGAGCCGGTGCACCGGTTTGAGCACGGTGGTCGCCGCGGCCTGCGCGAGCAGCGCGGAACCGATGAGCGCCAGCCCGGTGGCGATCGCGAGCGACCAGCCGAGCGAACTCAGGTCCTTCGCCTCCGGCTCCAGGGACTTGAGCATGTAACCCGTCGGCCCGCCGCCGATGACCTTGGCGCCGCCCACGAGATACGGGGTGCCGCCGTCGACGGTCCGCTGCCAGTACAGGTGGTAGGGGCTCTTGTTGCTGGAGGTGAGCGGCTGTTCCTTGTTCACCGTCTTGCGCAGCGACTTGGGCACGTCGGCGAGCGTGAAGGCGTCCAGATCGGAGTAGCCGACGATCGTGTCGCCGTCGGAGTTCTCGCCGATCAGGAGCACGCTGTAGCGCTGGCTGCTGTTGGCCATCGTCCCGGCGGCCTGCTGCAGCTCGTCCTGGGTCGGATTGGGCGGCAGCGCGCCGGCGCGCGTCTGCATCTCCTGCTGGAAGTCCTTCAGGGCCGCGTCCTGCGCCCGGGTCAGGACCGCCTCGCGGTTCAGCCAGTACGCGATTCCCGAAGCCGTCACGGCGGCCGTGAGCGCCACCAAGCCGAACACCACGACCAGCCTGAGCCGCAGGCTGGTGAAGCGCAGTCCCGCCATTATCGCCTTGCGCGCCGCGGCCCAGCCACGGAGCTTGTCCTGCGGTTTGGTCACTGAGGAGTGTCCAGCCGGTAGCCGACGCCGCGCACCGTACGGATCAGGGTCGGCGAGGACGGCACGTCCTCGACCTTCGCGCGAAGGCGCTGCACGCACGCGTCGACGAGCCGGGAGTCGCCGAGATAGTCGTGCTCCCACACCAGCCGCAGCAACTGCTGGCGCGACAGCGCCTGTCCCGGCCTGCGGCTCAGCTCCAGGAGCAGCCGCAGCTCGGTCGGCGTGAGCTGGAGATCCTCGCCGTTCTTCGTGACGGTCATGGCGGCCCGGTCGATGACGAGCGAACCGAACGACGCCGCGTCGTTGGCCTCGCGCTCACCTCGCCGGAGCACCGCGCGGATACGGGCGTCGAGCACCCTCCCCTGCACGGGTTTCACCACATAGTCGTCGGCACCGGACTCGAGCCCGACGACCACGTCGATGTCATCGCTGCGCGCGGTCAGCAGGATGATCGGCAACTGGTCGGTGCGCCGGATGCGACGGCACACCTCGAACCCGTCGATGCCCGGCAGCATCACATCCAGCACGATCAGGTCCGGCCGCTGCTCACTGAGCAGCTTCAGGCCGTCCTCGCCGGTGGCAGCAGTAGCCACCCGATGCCCTTGGCGGGTGAGCGAAAGCTCAAGGGCCGTACGGATGGCGTCGTCGTCCTCGATCAGCAACAGGGAAGGCACGGAGGTCATTCTGTCCCATGGTGAGGCCACAGTTCGACTGTTGGAGTGCTCCCACACGTTCCCCCTACAGATGGAAGGCCTGTTGCACGCCTGTGACAGTCGGCGGACACCGTCATGAAGTGGGTCGGGCAGAGTTCTGGTCACACGGAAAAAGCCGGACTCCACCGACGGGGGGCGCGAGATGAACACACTGCACAGCACCAGCTCAAGCGCAGTAATCACGCGTCTCCACGACGTGATCCGGCCTGCCGAGAGGCACGAGAAGTCCGGTGCCGTGAGCGGGCGGGGGTGCGCTCGCGGCACCGGGCGTCAGCACACCGGGTACATGACGGTGGTTGACGCGTTCAGGCGGGAAACCCACGGATCCGACGGGGGAACCGACGGGGGGGCTCACGGGGGAGCCGCGTACAGGGAGGACACGGGGGAACGCACATCGGTGTCGGAGGCGGAGTTCACCGCCTACGTCCAGGAGCGTCGTGCCTCCCTGTACGCAACCGCCTATCACCTGACCGGTGACCGCTTCGAGGCCGAGGACCTGCTCCAGAGCGCCCTCTTCTCGACGTACCGGGCCTGGGACAGGATCAGCGACAAGGCCGCGGTCGGCGGGTACCTCCGCCGCACCATGACCAACCTGCACATCAGCGCCTGGCGGCGCCGCAAGCTCAACGAATACCCGACCGAGGAGCTGCCGGAGACGGCGGGCGACACGGACGCGATGCGTGGCACCGAACTCCGCGCGGTTCTCTGGCAGGCTCTGGCCCGCCTTCCCGAACTGCAGCGGACGATGCTGGTCCTGCGCTACTACGAGGGCCGCACGGACCCCGAGATCGCGGACATCCTCGACATCAGCGTGGGCACGGTGAAGTCCAGCATCTGGCGCTCCCTGCGCCGGATGCGCGAGGACGAGGTCCTCAGCTTCGGCCGTGACCAGGAAGAGTCCTTCGGCGAGTTGGTCGCCTAGGGATCACGGGGGCCGCCGCTCCCGGGGGGAGGCGGCGGTGCAGGGGGGAACGGGGATCACGGGGGAAACAAGTGGCGGGACCGGAAGGCCGGGGGGTCTTTCCGGTCCTTCTGCTTTTCCCCTGCTTTCCCGGCTGAGTGACCGGCCGGGAGTTAACCGGCCGGGAGTTAAGCGGCCGGGAGTTAACCGGCCCGGAGTTACGCGGCGTCGGCGCGCGCCTTGACGCACCGTCCCGCGGCAGCGGCGGCGACCCGTCCCAGGGCCTCGTCCTTCCCGCAGGGATGCGCGCCGAGCGCGGTCTGCCGGGCCACGATGGCGCGTTCGGCGCGCATCAGGCGCCAGCCGCGCCGCAGCAGGAACGCCACGGACTTGCGTCCCTCGCGCAGATCCCGCAGCAGTCGCCGCCGGTAGGTCGTCGACGGCCGGCCACGCAGACAGATCGCGTCGGCGAGCACGCCGATCTCCCTGCACCGGTCCACGATGTCCGCCGCGAAGATTCCCTCCGCGATGAAGAGGGGGGTGCGCTCGATGTCCATCGAGGACTCGCCCGTACGCGAACTGGTGGAGATGTCGTAGAGGGGAACGCTCGTACGTCCCGTGCGGCACAGCCGCTCGATGGCCGCGACGGCGACGTCCGCGTCCCAGGAGGCGGGTGAGTCCCAGTCGATGTCCGCGCTGCCGGGGACCTGCGGCAGCGTCGGGTCGTCACCCTCCTTGTAGAAGTCGTCGAGGCACAGGACGGGCAGCCCGGAGCGGGCGGCGAACGACGACTTGCCTGAACCCGAGGGGCCGGCGAGCAGCACGACTCGGGTGGGTATCGGGAGATGGGAACTCACGAGAGAACAGTGTGCGGCATTGAGCCGCCCAGGCGACCCGAAGGGTAGGGCTTTGGTACCCGCATCCCACCTCAACTACGCTACGTGGGCATCTGATTACTCAAGAGGATATGGGCGGTACCCATGGCACGGCACGCAAGCTCCAAGCACCTCTCCCGCGCCCTGCTGCGCGCGGGTCTGACGGTCACCGTCGCGGGCACGGCGCTCGGCATCGGCGGCGCGGCGACGGCGAGCGCCGCACCGGCCCCCGCGCCCCCGGCGTCCGACAACCTCTCGGCGGGCGCCGCGGGGATGCTTCGGGCGGTGCAGGAGTCCGCCGGGGGCGGTCTTGGGCCCATCAAGGACCTGAAGCTCAACCCGCTCGCGGGCACCGGGTCCGACCCGCTGGACAACGCGGTCGGCACCAAGATCGCCGACTTCAAGCCGGTCTCGACGGCGCCCCTGACGGCCCCGCTGGCCAGTGGTGGATCGCTGGGCGAGCTGCCGCTGGTGGGTCCGGCCACGGGCCTGCTTCCCGGCTAGTCCCTGACGCGGGGGCACCCCTGTCAGCCCTTCCGCAGGGGGACTTCCCGCACCAGCCACGCCACCGCGAACGCCAGCGCGCCCAGGAGCGCGGCGCCGAGGACCACGCCGTGCATGCCGCTGGTGACCGCGGCGCCCACCGCTTCCCGTACCTGGTCCGGCATCTCATGGACCGCCTCGGGCGTCCACGCGGTGCCGCCGTCCGGCATGCCGCCCGACGTGAGACGGCTCGCGTAGACGGCGCCCATGACGGCGATGCCCAGTGAGCCGCCGATCGTGCGCAGGAGAGTGGTGGTGCCGGTGGCGGCGCCCATGTCGCGCGGCTCCGCGCTGTTGATGGTGATGAGCAGGGTGCTCTGCATCAGCAGGCCGAGGCCCGCGCCGAGCACGAACGTGAGGGCGGACGTCACGGCGGTGGGGGTGTTCGCGCCGACCGCCAGGAGCGAGAGGCCGCCGACGGAGATCGCCGCCCCGCCGATGACGGTGTAGGCGCGGTAGCCGCCGCCGTTGGACGTGATCCGGCCGAGCAGGAGCTGCGCCCCGAACATGCCCGCCATCAGCGGGAGCAGCAGCATGCCGCTCGCCGTCGAGGAGGCGCCGCGCGCGAACTGCATGTACTGCGGCAGGTAGGCGGACGCCCCGAGCATCGCCGCTCCCACCAGGAAGGTCAGGACCTGGGCGAGCGTGAAGTTGCGGTCGGCGAAGAGCCGGGGCGGGATGATCGGTTCGGCGGCCCGCCGCTCCACCCGGGCGAACCAGAGCAGGGAGCCGACGCCGATCACGCCGAGCCCGAGGATCTGCGGCGACGACCAGGCGTACGTCGTCCCGCCCCAACTGCCGAGCAGCGTCAGGGCGAGGATGCCCGTGGAGAGCAGGGCGGCGCCCGCGAAGTCGATGCGGGCCGAGACGCGCTCGGTGGGCAGATGCAGGCGCAGGCCGATGACGAGCAGGGCGAGCCCGCCGATGGGCACGTTGACGTAGAAGACCCAGCGCCAGTCCAGCTGGTCGGTGAGGAAACCGCCGAGCAGCGGTCCGCCGACCAGCGCCACGGGCATCATCGCGCCGACCATCGACTGCGAGCGGCCCGCCTGTGACGGCGGCAGCATGACGCCGATGATCGAGATGGCGCCGACCATCAGGCCGCCCGCGCCGAGGCCCTGCACGGCGCGGAAGGCGATGAGCTGTCCCATGTCCTGGGCGAGCCCGGAGAGGACCGAGCCCGCGAGGAACACCGCTATGGACCAGATGAAACTGCCCTTGCGTCCGTACAGATCGCCGAGCTTTCCCCAGATGGGGGTGGAGATCGACGCGGTGAGCAGATAGGCCGTCACCACCCAGGAGAGGTGGTCGAGGCCGCCGAGGTCACCGACGATCGTGGGCAGGGCGGTGCCCACGATCGTGCCGTCGAGCAGTCCGAGCATCAGGCCGAGGAGCAGCCCGAACAGGACGAGCTTCGACGGCCCGCTCTCGTCGGTGGGTGCCCCGTCGGCGGGTGGTGGTCCGGCGTTCGCCGGGCCTGGCGTGCTGGTCGTTTCCGTGGTCCGGCTCATGGTCGGTTCCCCCCTGTTCCCCGCGGTGTGAAGTGGCGTCGCGTCAGGCGGCGTACGGCGCCTGTGACTTGGCGTCCCGCAGGGCGTGCGCCCACCAGGCCAGCTGGTCGAGCAGGGCCTTGGCCGCCGTGTCGACCGCGGGGTCGTCGGCGGCGCCGTCCTCGCCGAACCGGCCGAAGGCGTTGTGGAAGCTGACCGTGTTGCGGATCGTCATGGCGTTCAACTCGGCCATGACCAGGCGCAGTTGTTCCACCGCGCGCAGGCCGCCGGAGAGACCGCCGTAGGAGACGAAGCCGATCGGCTTCCCGTGCCACTCCGTGTTGTGCCAGTCGACGGCGTTCTTCAGGGACGCCGGGAAGCTGTGGTTGTACTCCGGCGCGACGAAGAGGAACGCGTCGGCAGCCGCGAGACGCGGCGAGACCAGGGCGAGCGCCTCCTCGGTGCCGGGCGCGGGGGGCTGGCCGAAGGCGGGGAGGGCGGTGGGCAGCGGGGTCTCGGCGAGGTCGACGACGTCGGTGGTCATGTCGTCGCGCTGGTCGAGATGTGCGGTCAGCCATCGGGTGACGACCGGTGCGAACCGTCCCTCGCGGGTGCTGGCGACGACGACGGCGACGCGGAGAGGACTGCTGGTTCGGCTGCTGCTGGACATGGGAACCCCCTGGGAACACCTGGATGTGTACGACGTATCGAGCTGCGTACAACGTACACGGGCAATGTGTACAGCGTCTACTGGGGGATACGCTGTACGCTCACATCCCGATGATTCGAGAGGGGCCCGGCTGTGGCTGGCCAGAAGAAGGACGGCAAGGCGGCGCCGGACAAGTCGCTCTGGGAGCGTCTTGAGCAGCCGGCGGCCGCGCCCCGGGCATCGCTGTCCCTGGAGCGGATCGGCGCCGTTGCGGTGCAGGTCGCCGACGCGGAGGGCCTCGCCGCGGTCACCATGCGACGGCTCGCCACCGAGCTGGGGGTCGCGCCCATGGCGGCGTACCGGCATGTCTCGGGCAAGGACGACCTGTGGGCCCTGATGGCCGAGCGGGTGGCGGCCGAGCACCGGATCCCCGAGGAGCTGACCCAGTGGCGTGAGGTGCTGCACGCCTTCGCCCTGCTGACCCGGGAGATGATGCTGCGCCACCCCTGGGTGGGTCAGCTGCCCACGGCTCTGTTCGTGCTCACCCCGGGCCGGATGGCCATCGCCGAGCGGCAGTTGGCGGCGCTGGACGGCCTCGGACTCGACGAGGACACGATGATGGTGGCCTTCCGCACGGTCAGCGCCTACGCGCACGGCGCGGCCTCGTCCGAGGTGGCCCTGCGGGAGTGGACGCAGGCGGAGGGCTGGTCGTCGGGGACCGAGACCCGGATGGGCCTCGCGCCGCAGATGACGTACCTCATGGAGACCGGCCGCTACCCCACCTACCGCCGCTACGGTCTGCGGTCGCAGCGCAAGGACGACGCCACCTGGATGTTCGGGATGGGCCTCGACTGCGTCCTGGACGGGATCGCGGCCCGGCTCGGCATCTGAGCCGGACGGCACGGGCCGGCACGGGCCGGAAAGGACGAAGCCCCGGCCCTCCTGGACGGAGGAGGGCCGGGGCTTCGTCGTGCGGTGGCTCAGTACGAGGAGCCGGACGCGCCGAGCGAACCCGTGGGGTGCCAGACCGTCTTGGTCTCCAGGAAGGCCGTCAGGCGGTGCGTGCCGGGATCCGCCGACCAGTCCACAGGCTGTGGACGGACGACGCGCTTGAGATTGTCCGCCGCCGCGATCTCCAGCTCCTTCGCCAGTACGTCGTCCTCGACGCCCGCGAGGTCGATCGCGTTCACGTCCTGGTGCGCGGCGAGCGACGGGGTGATCTCCGCCGTGCGGCCGGACAGGATGTTCACGACGCCGCCGGGCAGGTCCGAGGTGGCGAGCACCTCGCCGAGGGAGAGCGCGGGGAGCGGGGAGTCCTCGCTGGCGATCACCACGGCCGTGTTGCCCGTCGCGATCACCGGGGCGATGACGGAGACCAGGCCGAGGAACGACGACTTCTGCGGGGCGACGACCGTCACCACGCCCGTCGGCTCCGGCGAGGAGAGGTTGAAGAACGGGCCCGCGACAGGGTTTCCGCCGCCCACGATCTGGGCGATCTTGTCGGTCCACCCCGCGTACCAGACCCAGCGGTCGATCGCCGCGTCCACGACCACGGCGGCCTTGGACTTGGACAGGCCCTCCGCCTCGGCGACCTCGCGGACGAACTGGTCCTTGCGGCCCTCCAGCATCTCCGCGACGCGGTAGAGGATCTGGCCGCGCAGATAGGCCGTCTTGCCCGCCCAACTGCCCTGCGCCTTGCGGGCGGCCACGACGGCGTCACGCGCGTCCTTGCGGGACGACAGCGGGGCGTTGGCCAGCCACTTGTCCTTCGAGTCCGTCACCTCGTACACCCGGCCGCTCTCGGAACGCGGGAACTTCCCGCCCACGTACAGCTTGTAGGTCTTGAAGACACTCAAACGCTCAGACATCGAGGTAAGCCTCCAGGCCGTGGCGGCCGCCCTCGCGGCCGTAACCCGATTCCTTGTAGCCGCCGAAGGGCGAGGTCGGGTCGAACTTGTTGAACGTGTTGGCCCAGATGACGCCCGCGCGCAGGCGGTCGGCGACCGCGAGGATGCGGGAGCCCTTCTCCGTCCAGATGCCGGCGGAGAGGCCGTACTGCGTGTTGTTGGCCTTGGCGACGGCCTCTTCCGGCGTACGGAACGTGAGCACCGAGAGGACCGGGCCGAAGATCTCGTCGCGGGCCACGGTGTGCGCCTGCGTGACGTTCGTGAAGAGCGTCGGCGCGAACCAGTAGCCGGAGGACGGCAGTTCGCACGGGGCGGACCAGCGCTCGGCGCCCTCCGCCTCGCCCGTCTCGGTGAGCGCGGTGATGCGGGCGAGCTGCTCGGCGGAGTTGATCGCGCCGATGTCCGTGTTCTTGTCGAGCGGGTCGCCCAGCCGCAGGGTGGTCAGGCGTCGCTTCAGGGCGTCGAGCACCTCGTCCTGGACCGACTCCTGTACGAGGAGGCGCGATCCGGCGCAGCAGACCTGGCCCTGGTTGAAGAAGATGCCGGTGACGATGCCCTCGACGGCCTGGTCGATGGGGGCGTCGTCGAAGACGATGTTCGCGCCCTTGCCGCCCAGTTCGAGCGTGACCTTCTTGTCCGTGCCCGCGACCTGGCGGGCGATCGCCTTGCCGACGGCGGTCGAACCGGTGAAGGCGACCTTGTTCACGTCCGGGTGGGCGGTGAGGGCCGCGCCCGCGTCGCCGTACCCGGGAAGGATGTTGACGACGCCCTTGGGCAGGCCCGCCTGGCGGCAGATGTCCGCGAAGAACAGGGCGCTCAGGGGAGTGGTCTCGGCGGGCTTCAGGACGACCGTGTTGCCCGTGGCGAGCGCCGGGGCGATCTTCCAGGCCAGCATCAGGAGCGGGAAGTTCCAGGGGATGACCTGGCCCGCGACGCCCAGCGGCCTCGGGTCGGCGCCGTAGCCCGCGTGGTCGAGCTTGTCGGCCCAGCCCGCGTAGTAGAAGAAGTGCGCGGCGACCAGGGGGAGGTCGGCGTCGCGCGTCTCCTTGATGGGCTTTCCGTTGTCGAGGGTCTCCAGGACGGCCAGTTCGCGGCTGCGCTCCTGGATGATCCGGGCGATCCGGAAGAGGTACTTGGCGCGCTCGGCGCCCGGCAGCGCCGACCACTTCTCGAAGGCCCTGCGGGCTGCCTTCACCGCGCGGTCGACGTCCTCGGAGGAGGCCTGCGCGACCTCGGAGAGGACCTCTTCGGTGGAGGGCGAGACGGTCTTGAAGACCTTGCCGTCCGCCGCCTCCACGAACTCGCCGTCGATGAACAGGCCGTACGACGGCGCGATGTCCACGACGGAGCGGGACTCGGGCGCCGGTGCGTACTCGAAGGGGGAAGTCATCTTGGTCAGTCCACCGTCACATAGTCGGGGCCGGAGTAGCGGCCCGTGGCCAGCTTCTGGCGCTGCATCAGCAGGTCGTTGAGGAGCGATGAGGCACCGAAGCGGAACCAGTGGTTGTCCAGCCAGTCCGCGCCCGCCGTCTCGTTCACCAGGACGAGGAACTTGATCGCGTCCTTGGAGGTGCGGATGCCGCCCGCGGGCTTCACCCCGATCTGTACCCCGGTCTGCTCGCGGAAGTCGCGTACGGCTTCCAGCATCAGGAGGGTGTTCGCGGGCGTCGCGTTGACGCCGACCTTGCCGGTGGACGTCTTGATGAAGTCCGCGCCCGCGAGCATGCCGATCCAGGAGGCACGGCGGATGTTGTCGTACGTCGACAGCTCGCCGGTCTCGAAGATGACCTTGAGCCTGGCCTCGCCGGAGGCTTCCTTCACGGCGCGGATCTGCTCGAACACCGTCATGTAGTCACCCGCGAGGAAGGCGCCGCGGTCGATGACCATGTCGATCTCGTCGGCACCCGCCGCGACGGCCTCGCGCACGTCGCCGAGCTTCACGTCGATGGCGGCGCGGCCCGCGGGGAAGGCGGTCGCGACGGAGGCGACCTTGACGCCGCTGTCGCCGACGGTCTCCTTGGCGGTGGCCACCATGTCCGGATAGACGCAGACCGCGGCGGTCATCGGGGTGCCGCGGTCGGTCGGATCCGGGTGCACGGCCTTCGCGCCGAGTGCCCGGACCTTGCCCGGGGTGTCGGCGCCCTCCAGCGTCGTCAGGTCGATCATGGAGATGGCGAGGTCGATGGCGTACGCCTTCGCCGTGCTCTTGATCGAACGGGTGCCGAGCGCCGCGGCGCGCGCCTCGAGGCCGACCGTGTCGACGCCGGGCAGCCCGTGGAGGAAGCGGCGCAGGGTGCGGTCCGACGCTGTGGCTTCGCTCAGCGCGTGCGCGTGCGCGTGTGCAATGGGGGTACCACCCTGCTCGAGCGGAGTCGAGAGCTTGGGGGAGGGTGCAGTGGGCATGGTCACGAGGGGAGCATATCTACGCGCGTAGCGGCTGTACAGGGGGCGGGTTGTAACCGAGGCGGCGCGGCCTCGGAGGACCGGCGGGGCTTCCGCGCGCGGCCTCAGGCAGAATCAGGGGTATGACCGACCCCCAGCCTCCCGTGGCGGAGCCCGAGTACCCCGAGTACAAGGACCGGACCTTCCGGTCGTCCGGCGGTATCGCCGGAGGCGTCCTGCTGCTCGCCCTCGGCGGCTGGCTCGGCATCGACGCGATGATCCGGGGCGAGGGCCGCACCCCGTGGCTCGCGCTCGCCGGGCTGCTCCTGGCGGTGCCGCTCGTCGTCGCCTTCACCGTGCGCCCCGCCGTGTACGCCAACGACGACCGGCTCCGCATCCGCAACCCCTTCCGGACGATCACGCTGCCGTGGGCGTCCGTGTCGGGGCTGCGCTCCGGGTACTCGAACGAGGTCTTCACCCAGTCCGGCACCAAGTACCAGCTCTGGGCCATCCCGGTCTCCCTGCGCGGCCGCAAGAAGGCCTCCAGGAGGAAGGCGCAGGGAGTGGCCGCCGGTGATCCGACCCCCGCGACCGTGCGGCGGCCCGGTGAGCCGGAGAACCTCCGCGCGGCAGGCGACCAGATCATGGACGACCTGCGCGACCTCTCCGAGTCCCGCGCCGACGCGAAGTCCGCGCAGGGCGAGCCCGCGGTGCGCTGGGGCTACGAGATCCTCGCGCCGGTGGTGGCCGGTGCGGTGCTGCTCGCGGTGGTGCTCGCCGTCGCCTAGGAGCGACGCCCAGGAGCGACGCCTAGGAGCGACGCCCAGGAGTGCTTCTGCCCTCCGCGCCTCTCTACGGAGCTACGGAGGGCCCATCCACGCCAGCAGCATGTGGCCCCCGAAGGCCGCCGACGTCATGGCCGCGACCACCATCACCGTCACGGCGGCATGCGTCCGTGCGCGGGCCAGCGCCGTCGCGAGCGGCAGCAGCAGGGGGAAGCCGGGCAGCAGGAAGCGGGCCCGGGGGAAGTAGACCCCCTTGCTGCCGAGGACGATCAGGAGCAGCAGGCCCGTGAAGACCAGCAGCGGCAGCGGCTGGCGGTCGCCCGCCGACAGGACGAAGAGCGCCACCGAGGCGAGCAGCGTCCCCGTCACCATCACCAGGAACAGCTGCGGCCGCTGGACCGCGAGCAGGTCGTACATGGCCCGCAGCGTCCCCACCCCGCCGTCCCACTCGTTGTGCCACAGCTTCTGTACGGCGAAGTAGCCGTCCCAGCGGCCGAGTCGCAGCCCCACCCAGCCGACGTACGAGAGCCAGCCGAGCGGGGCGAGCAGGGCGCCCAGAAGGATGCGCGGGGGGAAGCGGGACTCCCCCTCCGGCGCTTCCCCCAGACGCACGCGCCGGTACCGGCGGAGCAGGGTGAGCAGCGCCGTCAGGGAGACCGCGGCGGCGAGCGCGACACCCGTGGGGCGGGTCAGGCCCGCGAGCGCGGCCAGCGTGCCCGCCCAGATCCAGCGGCCGGTCAGCACGGCGTACAGCGCCCACGCGGTGAGCGCGGTGAAGAGCGACTCCGTGTAGCCCATCCACTGCACGAGCGCGACGGGCAGCGAGCCCCAGAGCGCGGCGAGCAGGACGCCGGTCCTGCGCCCGTGCAGCCGGTCGCCCACCGCGAAGATCCCCCACGCGGCGAGGAACGAGCAGGCGACGGCGATCGCGAGCCCCACGGCCCCGCGCGGCTCCGGGGCGATCACGCTGCCTGCCCTGATGAGCAGGGGATGCAGGGGGAAGAAGGCGAGGTTGTTCGCGTCGATCCGGGTGCCGAGGGTGTGCGCGTACCCCGTGTCGGCGATCTTCAGATACCAGTCGATGTCCCACGACTCCGCCAGGAGGTGCCAGACGTCCCGGTTCTCCTTGCGCGCCCAGAGGGCGAAGACCAGGAGTCCCAGGAGGCGTACGGCGGCGTACGCGAGGAGTGCGGGCGATGCGTGCCGCAGGGCGCGGGCGGCGCGTGCGGGGCGGCCGGGGGAGGGGCTCGGCTCGGCGCGGGGGCGGCGGGAGGGGGAGACGATCCGGGGTACGGCGGCGGTGGTCCGGGCGGTCGAGGCCCCGGTCGCAAGCTCGGTCGAGGTCTCTGGGGTGGGTCCGTACGGCACTGCGGCAGCTCCCGGAACGTGATCGTGCGCTGCCGGTCACCCTTCCTGGGGGACCGGCAGCGCACCGGATCGCTGCGGCAGCTGCGCCGCCGGAACCACTCGGACGGGTGGCGGCCCCGCGGCCACCCGCCGCGAAGGCCCGCCGTGCGCCCGCTAGATGCCCGCGGCCGCGGACAGGTCGAGCTTGATCGCCCCGAGGAGGTCCGTCGCCGTGACGCGGGCGGCGGGCAGATCGGACGTGGACGCCACCGGAATCACCACCTCCAGGTAGCACTTCAGCTTCGGCTCCGTGCCGCTCGGGCGCACGATGACGCGGGCCCCGTCGAGCGTGTAGCGCAGGCCGTCCGTGGGCGGCAGCGTCTCCGTGCCCTGCGTCAGGTCCTCGGCCTTCGTCACGGGCAGCCCCGCGAGGGCCGTCGGCGGCTGCTCGCGCAGGCGGCGCATCGCGTCCGCGATCAGGGAGAGGTCCTGTACGCGGACCGACAGCTGGTCGGTGGCGTGCAGGCCGTGCTCCACGGCCAGGTCGTCCAGGAGGTCGAGCAGCGTGCGGCCCTCCTCCTTGAGCTCGGAAGCAAGCTCCGTGAGCAGCAGCGCCGCCGTGATGCCGTCCTTGTCGCGTACGCCTTCGGGGTCGACGCAGTAGCCGAGGGCCTCTTCGTAGCCGTAGCGCAGGCCGTCCACGCGGGCGATCCACTTGAAGCCGGTGAGGGTCTCCTCGTAGGGAAGGCCCGCCTTCTCGGCGATCCGGCCCAGGAGCGAGGAGGACACGATCGACTCGGCGAACGTGCCGCGGGCGCCTCGGCGTACGAGGTGGGCCGCGAGGAGGGCGCCGACCTCGTCGCCCCGGAGCATCCGCCAGTCCGCGCCGTCAGGGCCGTCGGGGCCGGTCTTCACCGCCGCGGCGCAGCGGTCCGCGTCCGGGTCGTTGGCGATGATCAGGTCCGGGTCCACCTCGCGGGCCTTCGCGAAGGAGAGGTCCATCGCGCCCGGCTCCTCCGGGTTGGGGAAGGCGACCGTGGGGAAGTCCGGGTCGGGCTCCGCCTGCTCGGCGACGAGCTCGGGGGCGGGGAACCCGGCGCGGGCGAACGCCGCCAGGAGGGTCTCCTTGCCGACGCCGTGCATCGCCGTGTAGACGGTGCGGGCCGTGCGGGGGGAGCCGGGGGCCAGGACGGCGTCCGTGCGGGCCAGGTAGGCGTCTCGGACGTCGTCCGCGAGGGTTTCCCAGCCGCTCTCCGGACGGGGTACGTCGTGGAGCGAGGCGATCGCGTCGATCTGCGCGGCGATCTCCGCGTCCGCGGGCGGCACGATCTGCGAGCCGTCGCCCAGGTAGACCTTGTAGCCGTTGTCGCGCGGCGGGTTGTGGCTCGCCGTCACCTCGACGCCCGCGACCGCCCCCAGGTGCCTTATGGCGAAGGCGAGTACGGGGGTGGGCAGGGGGCGGGGGAGCACCGCGGCGTCGAGGCCGGCGCCGGTCATGACGGCTGCCGTGTCGCGCGCGAAGTCCTCCGACTTGTGGCGGGCGTCGTAGCCGATCACCACGGGGCCGTCGGTCTGGCCCTTTGCCTTGAGGTACGCGGCGAGGCCCGCGGCGGCGCGGATGACCACGGAGCGGTTCATGCGCATGGGGCCCGCGCCGAGTTCGCCGCGCAGGCCCGCGGTGCCGAACTGGAGGGTGCCGGCGAAGCGGGCGGCCAGCTCTTCGGTGTCCCCGCCGTCGATGAGCTTGGCGAGCTCGTCGCGGGTGTCGGGGTCCGGGTCCTCGGCCAGCCAGGCCTGGGCCCGCGCGATGAGTTCAGAGTCGTCAAGCACGTGACGTCAGCCTCTCGTATGCGGAGTTCTGTTGCGGCCCTCCACCCGGGGGGTGCGGGCCTGCGGGTCATTCCTGCCCCGACGGGGCTTGCCGGTCCCGTGCCGGGTGCGGTGCGGTCCGGCTCGGCGGGGAACCTGTCCCGCCGCTTCGCGACGGATATCTCCCGCCCACCCACCCATTACCCCGGGGCAATCGGGTGGGTGGGCGGGAAAGCCTGTGAGCCAGCGACAGCCACAGGCCACCAAGCCACAGCGCGGAGCCCCCACGCCAGACAGCGCCCCCACCAGGCAGGTCGCCCCCCGCCAGACAGGGCCCCGACCAGGCAGGTCGCCCCCCGCCAGGCAGGGCACCAGACCAGCCAAGGCGTCCCCGCCAGGCAAAGCTCCCCACCAGGCAGGGCACCCGACCAGGCAGGGCACCCGACCAGGCAGGGCACCCGACCAGGCAAAGCTCCCCGCCAGGCAAGGCGCCCCCGCCAGCCAAGGCGCCCCCGCCAGGAAAAATCAGATGCGGCCCAGGACCTGGCCCAGCAGCTCCCCCATGCGGGTAGCACTGTCGCGGCCCGCCTGGAGGACCTCTTCGTGGTTCAGGGGCTCGCCCGTCATGCCCGCGGCGAGGTTCGTGACCAGGGAGATGCCGAGCACCTCCGCGCCCGCCTCGCGCGCGGCGATCGCTTCGAGGACCGTCGACATGCCCACCAGGTCCGCACCGAGCGTGCGGGCCATGCGGACCTCGGCCGGAGTCTCGTAGTGCGGGCCGGGGAACTGCGCGTAGACGCCCTCCTCCAGGGAGGGGTCGATCTCCTTGCAGAGGCTGCGCAGCCGCGGGGAGTACAGGTCCGTGAGGTCCACGAAGTTCGCGCCGACGATCGGCGACGTGGCCGTCAGGTTGAGGTGATCGCTGATCAGGACCGGCTGACCGGGGCGCATGCCGTCGCGCAGCCCGCCGCAGCCGTTCGTCAGCACGATCGTCTTGCAGCCCGCGGCCACCGCGGTACGCACGCCGTGCGACACGGCGGCGACGCCACGGCCCTCGTAGTAGTGGGTGCGGCCCAGGAAGACGAGGGCGCGCTTGTCACCGACCTGGAAGGAGCGGATGCGGCCCCCGTGGCCCTCCACCGCCGGCGGCGGGAAGCCGGGCAGTTCGGTGACGGCGAACTCGGCGTCGGGCACGCCGAGCGCGTCGACGGCCGGCGCCCAGCCGGAGCCCATCACAAGGGCTACGTCGTGGGTCTCGGCGCCCGTCAGCTCACGCAGGCGCGCGGCGGCGGCGTCGGCGGCGGCGTAGGGGTCGCCCTGGATGTCGTCCGGAATAACTGAAGCGTTCACGCGGATGAGAGTAGCCGCTCGCGCCCTACGCGCGTAGATGACGATGCTCACGGGATTCGGATCGTTGTCTTGTCGTTTCCGACGAGAGGCTCCGGAAGGCCCAAAGAGGCCCGCAGGGGATACGGAAGCAGCAGACCCGGCAGGCCTAGCAGGGCCGCTTGCGCAGCTCCATCACATAGTCGTGGGGCGCCCCCGCGGTCTCCGCCGCGTCGGCCAGCTCCCCCAGATAGCGCGCCGACGGCAGGCCGCCCTCGTATCCGTTCAGGACGTACACCCAGGTGGGTTCCTCGCCGTCCAGCGTGTGCACGCGCACGCGCATCCGGCGGTAGATGTCGAGCCCCACGCCCTCCCACCGGTCCAGGGAGTCCTCGTCCATGGGGGCGACGTCGTACAGCGTGACGAAGACCTGGGAACGCGGCGCCTCGACGATGGTGGCGAGCGCGCCCTCCCACCCCATGTGCTCCCCGCCGAAGGTCAGCCGCCAGCCGTTCAGCCAGCCGGTCTGGCGCAGCGGCGAGTGCGGGGCGCGGCGTGACATGAGCCGCGGATCCAGATTGCCGGCGTACGCGGCGTAGAGCGACATGTGGTCGAGGGTACGGCAGGTGACGCGTGCGTCCCTCCGGTAACGGAAGTGCCCTTCTTGGAGGGAGAACGGCCCGGATGGAGCCCCCGGGGGCGAAGCACCTTGAAGCGTGCGGGACAATGGAGTACGTGACTCGGATCGTGATCATTGGCGGCGGACCCGGCGGATACGAGGCGGCACTCGTTGCCGCCCAGCTCGGCGCGGAGGTGACCGTCGTCGACTGCGACGGTCTGGGCGGGGCGTCGGTGCTCACCGACTGCGTCCCGTCCAAGACTCTGATCGCCACGGCCGAGGTGATGACCAGCTTCGACTCTTCTTATGAAGAGCTCGGCATCATCGTCGCGGACGACACCCCGCACATCGACACGCCCGCGCGCGTCGTCGGCGTCGACCTCGGCAAGGTCAACCGCCGTGTGAAGCGCCTCGCGCTCGCGCAGTCCCACGACATCACCGCATCCGTCACGCGTGCGGGCGCCCGCGTGCTGCGCGGCCGTGGCCGTCTGGAGGGCCAGCAGGACACGGACGGCTCGCGCAAGGTCGTCGTGCGCGCGGCCGACGGGAGCGAGGAGACCCTCGTCGCCGACGCCGTCCTCATCGCCACCGGCGGACACCCCCGCGAGGTCCCCGACGCGCTGCCCGACGGCGAGCGGATCCTCAACTGGACGCAGGTGTACGACCTGGACGAGCTCCCCGAGGAGCTCATCGTGGTCGGCTCCGGTGTCACCGGTGCCGAGTTCGCCGGCGCCTATCAGGCGCTCGGGTCGAACGTCACGCTCGTATCGAGCCGTGATCGCGTGCTGCCAGGCGAGGACCCGGACGCCGCCGCCGTCCTGGAGGACGTCTTCAGGCGCCGCGGCATGAACGTCATGTCGCGCTCCCGTGCCGCGTCCGCCAAGCGCGTGGGCGACCGCGTGGAGGTCACGCTCGACGACGGCCGCGTCATCAGCGGTACGCACTGTCTGATGGCCGTGGGTGCCATCCCGAACAGCAGCGGCATGGGTCTCGAAGAGGCCGGGGTGAAGCTGAAGGACTCCGGGCACATCTGGACCGACAAGGTCTCGCGCACCTCGGCGCCCGGTGTGTACGCCGCCGGTGACGTGACCGGGATCTTCGCGCTCGCCTCCGTGGCCGCGATGCAGGGCCGCATCGCGATGTACCACTTCCTGGGTGACGCGGTGCAGCCGCTGAACCTGAAGACCGTGTCGTCGAACGTCTTCACCGACCCGGAGATCGCGACCGTCGGCTACAGCCAGTCCGACGTCGACGGCGGCAAGATCGACGCCCGTGTCGTGAAGCTGCCCCTCCTGCGCAACCCGCGCGCGAAGATGCAGGGCATCCGCGACGGCTTCGTCAAGATCTTCTGCCGTCCCGGTACGGGCATCGTGGTGGGCGGTGTGGTCGTCGCGCCGCGCGCTTCGGAACTGATCCACCCCATCTCGATCGCGGTCGACAACAATCTGACGGTCGAGCAGATCGCGAATGCGTTCACCGTGTATCCATCCCTTTCGGGCTCGATCGCCGAGGTCGCTCGTCAACTTCACACGCGCAAGACGGCGGGCGAAGCCTGATCGCGGACTGATCGTCTGCTGAACGCCGATGGGGCGGGGACTGATCGGGTTCGTACGGGGTATCAACTCTGCGCAGGTCACGGGCTGTTGTCGCCCATTCGCCCGGCATAGGCGGGGCGACTAGGCGCGTATACCACTTCCCACCCAACCGTGCGAACAACTTCTGTAATTCGGCGCAAACTGCTGAAAGCAGACGGTCGTTGGGGTTACTGTCAGTTTCGTGTTCGCTGCAGAACGTCGCCAATTGATCCTCGAAATGGTGCGGGCCAACGGAGCGGTATCGCTCCGGGAGCTCGCCCGCGTCGTCCAGACCTCCGAAGTGACCGTACGGCGGGACGTGCGCGCGCTGGAGGCAGAAGGACTCCTCGACCGCAGACATGGCGGTGCGGTATTGCCGGGCGGATTCACGCGGGAGTCCGGCTTTCCGCAGAAATCACATCTCGCGACCGCCGAGAAGACGGCTATCGCCGATCTCGCGGCGGGACTCGTCGAAGAAGGCGAAGCCATCGTCGTCGGGGCGGGTACGACCACGCAGGAGCTGGCCCGACGGCTCGCGCGGGTACCCGGTCTGACCGTCGTCACCAACTCCCTGTTGGTGGCACAGGCCCTGGCCCATGCCAACCGCGTCGAGGTCGTCATGACCGGCGGCACCCTGCGCGGTTCCAACTACGCCCTCGTGGGCAGCGGGGCCGAACAGTCCCTGCAAGGCCTCCGGGTGTCGCGCGCCTTCCTCTCGGGCAGTGGTCTGACCGCCGAACGCGGGCTCTCCACGTCCAACATGCTCTCGGCGAGCGTGGACCGTGCGCTCGTCCAGGCGGCCGCCGAGGTCGTGGTCCTCGCGGACCACACCAAGCTCGGCACCGACACGATGTTCCAGACGGTGCCGACGGACCTCATCACCCGCCTGGTCACGGACGAACCGCCCACGCACGACGACCGCGCCGCCACCGAGCTGCAAGCTCTTGCCGATCAAGGCGTGCAGATCGCGGTAGCGGGCGGAACGGCGAGCAACAACTCCGGACCAGGGGTGGATTCCGTCCCGGCGCGGCCATCGCGCCGGGACGTGCCACTGCCGGGACAGCGCCGTAACCACGGTGGTCCCGGAGCCCAGTTGCGCAGTGCGGTGCTCGGGGAGCAGCAGCCCGGGGAGCGGGCCGCGCGCGTGGCGGATCTACGCCGCCGCTGAACCGGCCGCCCGGCGGGGCTCGTCCGGTGCCGACCCTTCGGGCTGCAGGCCGCGCAGGGTCAGCATCAGGAGGCGGTCCGCCAACTCGGGCTCGTCCGGGGTCTCTTCGGCGGCCAGCGCGATCGCGTTGGTCAGCTGCATCAGATCGCCGATCGAGACACCGGGGCGTACGGCGCCTGCCTGCTGGGCCCGCAACAGCAGGGCCGTGCCCGCCTCGCGCATCGGCCTGCTGCACCGGGAGAGTGCCGAACTGTCGTCGTGCGACGCCGACATGAGGGCGCGGGAGAGCCCGCGGTACTCACCCGCATGAGTGATGATGGCGCGCAGCCAGGTCACCAGGGCCGAGCAGGGCTGCGGATCTTCGAGGAGCGCGCGGGAGCGGTCCAGGAGATCACTCACGGCCTCTTCGAAGACGGCGCTCATCAGGGCGTGGCGGTTGGGGAAGTGGCGGTAGAGGGTGCCGATGCCTACGTTCGCGTGGCGGGCGATGTCCTCCAGCGAGGCATCCGTGCCGTGTTCCGCGAAGGCGGTGCGGGCCTCTGCGAGGAGCCGGTCGTAGTTGCGGCGCGCATCCGCTCTCTTCGAGCGGGGGCGCTCTTGCGGCTCCAGTGCCATGCCGGGCCTCCCTGAACGTGCGTGCTTCAAGTCTGCCCGAAGCGTCGGCCCCGTCTGTCACCGGCTCCGCCGAGTTCGTCCTCAATCGCCGGACGGGCTGAAACCCGGCCGGCCGGGCTGGATGTTCCAGCCCGGCCAGCTTATGAGCAATGCTCCGGGGTCAGTCCTTGATCTCGCAGATCACCGCGCCGGAGGTCAGGCTCGCGCCCACCTCCGCCGTCAGGCCCTTGATCGTGCCCGAGCGGTGTGCGTTCAGGGGCTGTTCCATCTTCATGGCCTCGAGGACGACGACCAGGTCGCCCTCCTGGACCTCCTGGCCCTCCTCGACAGCGATCTTGACGATCGTGCCCTGCATGGGGGAGGCCAGGGTGTCACCGGAAGCCGCCGGGCCCGACTTCTTCGCCGCGCGCCGCTTGGGACGGGCGCCGCCCGCTGCGGCGGTGCGGGCGATGGTCATGCCCAGCGAGGAGGGAAGCGAGACCTCCAGGCGCTTGCCGCCCACCTCGACGACCACCGTCTCGCGGCCCGGCTCCTCGTCCGTCTCGGTGTCGACCGCCGCGGCGAACGCGGGGATCTCGTTGACGAACTCGGTCTCGATCCACCGGGTGTGGATCGTGAACGGGTCGGCAGAGCCGGTCAGTTCGGGAGCGAAGGCCGGGTCCTTGACGACCGCGCGGTGGAACGGGATGGCCGTGGCCATGCCCTCCACCGTGAACTCCTCAAGGGCGCGCCCGGCCCGCTGAAGGGCCTGCTCGCGCGTCGCACCGGTCACGATCAGCTTGGCGAGGAGCGAGTCCCACGCCGGGCCGATCACGGAGCCGGACTCCACGCCCGCGTCCAGGCGCACGCCCGGACCCGACGGCGGGGCGAAGGCGGTCACGGTGCCCGGCGCGGGCAGGAAGCCGCGGCCCGGGTCCTCGCCGTTGATGCGGAACTCGAAGGAGTGCCCCCGCATCTCGGGGTCGCCGTAACCCAGTTCCTCGCCGTCCGCGATGCGGAACATCTCGCGGACCAGGTCGAGGCCGGTGATCTCTTCGGTGACCGGGTGCTCCACCTGCAGACGGGTGTTGACCTCCAGGAAGGAGATCGTTCCGTCGGTGCCGACGAGGAACTCGACGGTACCGGCGCCCACATAGCCGGCCTCCTTGAGGATGGCCTTCGACGCCGCGTACAGCTCGGCGTTCTGGGCCTCGCTCAGGAACGGCGCGGGCGCCTCCTCCACCAGCTTCTGGTGGCGGCGCTGCAGCGAGCAGTCACGGGTCGACACGACGACCACGTTGCCGTGCTGGTCGGCCAGGCACTGGGTCTCCACGTGCCGGGGCTTGTCCAGATAGCGCTCGACGAAGCACTCGCCACGGCCGAAGGCCGCGACTGCCTCGCGGACCGCGGAGTCGTACAGCTCGGGGACCTCTTCGAGGTTCCGGGCCACCTTGAGACCGCGCCCGCCGCCACCGAAGGCGGCCTTGATCGCGATCGGCAGGCCGTGTTCCTCCGCGAAGGCCACGACCTCGTCGGAACCGCTCACGGGGTCCGGCGTACCGGCCACGAGCGGGGCACCCGCGCGCTGCGCGATGTGCCGGGCGGCGACCTTGTCGCCGAGGTCACGGATGGCTTGCGGCGGCGGGCCGATCCAGATCAGGCCCGCGTCCAGAACGGCTTGCGCGAAGTCGGCGTTCTCCGAAAGGAAGCCGTAGCCGGGATGGATCGCGTCCGCCCCTGCGTCCTTGGCCGCTGCCAGCACCTTGGAAATGTCCAAGTAGCTGGTGGCCGGAGTGTCACCGCCCAGCGCGAACGCCTCATCTGCCGCGCGGACATGCAGAGCATCCCGGTCAGGATCTGCGTAGACGGCTACGCTCGCGATCCCTGCGTCCCGGCATGCCCGAGCAACGCGGACAGCGATTTCGCCACGGTTGGCGATGAGCACCTTGCGCACGATGGCTCCCTCCTTGAAACAAGCCGAGTTTAGGGACTGCCGACACGACCTTTCGACCCGTCCCCAATGGTGAGCTTGCCCACACGGAGCGTGATCCGGGGCCTGCCCGTCCGCGAAATCCCTTGTCGCACCACGGTACGCAGGGTCCCTTCGAGGGAGACTAACGCGCCGGTGTGGTCAAGGTCTCTGTGAGAGCGTGCTGCGCCGGAGGGTCATTCTTTGTGGAGTCCCTACGAATGGCCCAATGATTCTTTGCCTTCGGCAGAGCTCTTGTCCCCCGGTTTACCCGTTAGTAGCGTTCGCGATGCAGAAGAAGACCTTCGGCCCGCAGGGCCCCGTTGAGGGGTGGTGGTCGGGCGACGGGTGGGCGTACTAGCGGTAACAGCGAAAGAGGTGGGCGCCGTGGCGCGTAGACCGGTGGCCTGGGTGGGCGCGATCGTGCTCCTGGCGGAAGCGGTGGGCATCGCGTTGCTCAACTGGTTCCTGGGACTCGTCGTGAACAAGCAGGACATGTCGCTCGCCGGGCTCGACCCGCACGCGATGTCCGTGTCGACGTGGATCGCGGGCGGCCTCTTCGGTCTCTACCTCGCGCTGTGCGCCGTCGTCATGGCGCGCGCGGCGATACGCGACCGCGCGCCGGGCCGCTTCGGCCGGCTGCTCCTGATCAGCGCCGCCGTGGTGCACGGGCTTCTCGGGGCGTTCTCGGTCGGCCTGGTGGGCTGGCCCGCCTTCGTCTTCATGATGGTCGTGCTCGGCCTGATCGTCCTGACGCTCGTCGCGTACGACAAGAAGGCGGTGGAGGCCGCCGACGCGCCCCGGGGGAGCAACGGGGCAGCGGGCGCAGGGCCGGCGGAGAACGGCGCTCCACAGCCCGCCTGAGCCCTCCTGAGCGCTCCTGGGGCGCGTCTCGGCCTTACGGGGCGGGCTGGTCCGCCCACAACTCCGTGATGCCGACGCCCAATTCGGCGAGCAGGCGGCGCAGCAGCGGCAGCGAGAGACCGATGACGTTGCCGTGGTCGCCCTCGATCGAGTCGACGAAGGGCGCCGAGCGGCCGTCCAGCGTGAACGCGCCCGCCACGTGCAGGGGTTCGCCGCTGGCCACGTACGCGGCGATCTCCTCGTCCGACGGCTCGCCGAAGCGCACGACGGTCGAGGCGAGCGCCGAGACGTGGCGCCCGGCCGCGGTGTCGTACACGCAGTGGCCGGTCTGCAGGATGCCCGCGCGACCGCGCATGGACTTCCAGCGGGCGGTGGCCTCCTCGGCGTCGGCGGGCTTGCCGAGCGCCTGGCCGTCCAGCTCCAGGACGGAGTCGCAGCCGACGACCAGGGCGCCCTTGGCGTCGGGGCGCGCGGAGACGACCGACGCCTTGGCCTCGGCCAGGGCGAGCGCGAGCTCGGCGGGGGTCGGCGCGGAGATGGCGTCCTCGTCGACCCCGCTGACGATCACCTCGGGGGCGAGGCCGGCCTGGCGCAGGAGGCCGAGCCGGGCAGGGGACTTGGAGGCGAGCACGAGACGGCGCGGCTGATCACTCATACGGCCAGCGTAGCGAGCGTCAGTGCATGCCGAGGACGAACATCGCCACGACCATCGCCAGGGCGAGGACGAGTCCCGCACGGCGCATCTTGGCCTGCATGTCCCGCATGTCCTTGGGCGGGTTGTCCTCCGGATCCGACCACAGCATGAGACCGATACTGCGCGCGGCGACGCCGGGGCGCCTGAGTACGCGGACGGGCGCGCCCCCGCCCCGCCCCCCCCATGGTTGGGTGGGCCCGCCCCCGCCGGCCGGCGGGGCCGGGCCCGAGGGGGTGGGTGGT
>NZ_JBHUZJ010000108.1:0-24411 GCF_042667685.1 Streptomyces sp. NPDC057302
CGATCAGCCGGTGGACTTGTCCACCGGCTGATCGAGCTCTCCGCTGTGTCCCCTTCGGGCGTAGTGAACGCGTCCATGCTGACCCACTTGCCGTCGACGCCGGAGTAGTGGGTAAGAATCATCCCGGGCTGCACGCGGAGGCGAGGCGGCCGCTGTACACGCACGGGGCAGGACCGGGGCGGGAGCCGGGCCGAAGCCGATCGCCGACTCCGGTGCCGGGCCTGCGAGGACCGTTGGCTCCGGGACCCGACTGGGTGCGAAGTCCAGAAACTGCATGGATTCGCGGCCCAGTTGGCTGAGTGCCTTTCCCGGCAGCCAGGGCTCATCCGGGTCGGTGGCGGTGCGGGCCAGGACATCCGGGGGGCGCCGGGGGGCCTTGTGCAGGCATTGCGAGGTCGGGTTGTTCTTCCGCGACGCGGAACATCAGCGCGTGCAGCCCGCTGTCTCACGCCGCGTACTCACCGGATCGGCGCGCTGTCGGCTTCCCTGGGAGCGGGTTCGCTGACCTCGGAGGCCGTGTCGCCGAGCTTTTCGCCTTCGACGTCGACGTGCGGCAGGCGCCGGTCGAGCCAGCCGGGCAGCGACCAGGCCCGTTGGCCGAGCAGGGCCAGGACCGCGGGCACGATGGTCATGCGGACCACGAACGCGTCGAAGACGACACCGATGGCCAGGCCGAAGCCGAGCGACTTGATCATGGCGTCGTCGCCCCCGATGAACCCGGCGAAGACACCCGTCATGATCAGCGCCGCCGCGATGACGACCTTGCCGCTGTGCCTGAAGCCCTCGGTGACCGCCTGGCGCGCGTCGGCTCCGTGGACGTACGCCTCCCGGATCCGGGTGACGAGGAAGACCTGATAGTCCATGGCGAGGCCGAAGACGATACCGACCAGGAGGATCGGCATGAGGCCCATGATCGGGCCGGTGGTCTCCAGGCCGAACAGGTCCTTGAGCCAGCCCCACTGGAAGACCGCGACCACCGCGCCGAGAGAGGCAAGGACGGACAGCAGGAAGCCGAGCGCCGCCTTGAGAGGTACCAGGATCGAGCGGAAGACGAGGATCAGGACCAGGAAGGCCAGGCCGACGACAAGCGCCAGGTAGGGAATGATCGCGGCGGCGAACTTCGAGGCCACGTCGATGTTCATCGCGGTGGTGCCGGTGACCAGGGCCTGGGTGCCGGTGGAGGTCTGGACGTCCTTGGCCCGGTCGCGGATGGTGTGGACGAGGTCCTTGGTCGCCTCGCTCGCGGGCGAGCTCTTGGGGACGAGGGTGACCATCGCGGTGTCACCGGTCGGGTTGTACGTGGCCGGGGCGACGGTGGCCACGTCCTTCAAGTCCTTGACACTGCCGTTGAGTTGACCGACCGCTGTCTTCGTGGAGGCGGGGTCACTGCCGCTGACGACGAGTGTCAGCGGGCCGTTGAAGCCGGGGCCGAACGACTCGGCGAGCATGTCGTAGGCCTTGCGCTCGGTGGTGGCGGTGGGCTTGGTGCTGTCGTCGGGCAGACCCAGTTCGATCCTGGTCGCGGGCAGCGCGATCACACCGAGGCCGAGGACCGAGAAGAGCAGGACCTTCCACGGGCGGCGCAGGACGAAGTCCGCCCAGCGCTCCGCCAGGGGCGGCTTCACACCGGTGCTCTTCGGGCGGGTGGACTTCTTGCGGGAGGGGCGGCCGAGGACGCGCTCGGGGGCGAAGGCGAGCAGGGCCGGGACCAGGGTGACGGCCACCAGGACGGCGACGACGACGGCACCGGCGGCGGCCATGCCCATGGCCGTGAGGATGGGCAGGTTCACCACGGCCAGGCCGACCAGGGCGATGACGACGGTCAGACCGGCGAAGACCACCGCGGAACCCGCGGTGCCGTTCGCCCGCGCGGCCGCCTCGCGGGCGTCGTGGCCCAGGGCCCGCTCGGAACGGTAGCGGGAGACGATGAACAGGGAGTAGTCGATGCCCACCGCGATGCCCAGCATGGTCGCGAGCGACGAGGTACTGCTGTTGAGATCCAGGGCCGTGGTGAGCGCGGTGATGGCGCTCGTGGTGATGCCGACACCCAGCAGAGCGGTCAGCAGCGGCATCCCGGCGGCGACGAACGAGCCGAAGGTGACGATCAGGATCAGCGCGCCGAGCACGAAGCCGATCGCCTCGGAGGAACTGCTCGCCTCGGCGGGAGCCAGCGCGCTGCCGGACGCCTCCACGGTCAGGCCCTGACCGCGTGCCGCGTCAAGGGCGTCGTCGAGGTGGCTGTGATCCGCGTCCGTCAGTTCGGCGGGCTTGGTCTTGTACGTGACCTGGGCGTAGCCGGTGGTGCCGTCGGCGCTGATGGTCTTCGCCTTGAACGGATCGGCGACCGAGGCGACGCGCGGCGAGGAGCCCCGCAAGTCCTTGAGCAGTGCGGAGACTTCGGCTCGTGGCTCGGCGGAGGCGAGCTTCTCCCCCTCGGGTGCCCGGACGGCGACACGGGCGCTCGCCCCGTCGGCGTTGGCCGCGGGGTACTTCTCGCCGAGCACGTCGTACGCCTTCTGCGCCTCGATGCCGGGCAGGGTGATGTTCGAGTTGCTGCTGCCGCTGCTGCCCGCCGCCGCGACGCCCGCGGCGCCGAGTACGACCGCCCAGAGCAGCAGGGTCAGCCAGCGGCGCTTGAACGCGCCGCGCCCGAGCCGGTGCAGGAAAGTAGCCATGAGAGCAACAGACTCCGTACGTCAGGAACGCGCCGAGGGTGAGAGGGCCGGGCCCGGCCCGTCGTCGTCGACGGGCCGGGGGCGGGGCATCGGCGCCGGGGGAACGTCCGTGCCCCCGAACCATGCTGGGGCAGCCCGCGGCGGCGCGGCGTCAGCCCTGAGTACGGAGTGCCGCGTGCCGTGTCGGTCATCCGGCCGACACCACGGGAGCCGTCCGGCTCCCTAGGCTGGTGGCGTGGACTGGAAGCTTCCGTTCTTGCCCGGCGTCCGCCGTGTCGTCTCCGCCGCCGCGGTGGGGTCACTGGCCCTGCTGTGGGCTGCCGACATCCTGGTGCTGCTGTTCGTGACCGAGCCGCCGATCGCGCCCACCAGCTGGCTGCCGGTGTTCGTCACCGGTCCCTTGGCCGCGCTCGCGCTGCCCGGCATTCACCGCCCACTGCCCTTGCCGGTGCGGGCGGTGGGTGCGGCCGCCATGTCCTTCACGCTCAGCTGCGTCTGCCTGTTCGTGCCGGTGAGCGGGACGGACTTCGGGTATCTGGAGATGTTCGCGCTGCTGTTCCTGATCATCCGGACACTCGCCCAGGTCCACAGCACCCGCGCCACGGCGTGGACGGTCACCGCCCTGGCCGTCGGGATGCTGATGCAGACGCTGCGCACCCGGACGCTGGACGGCTTCGTCGGGGGCAGCTACATGGTGACGATCCTGCTCTCGCTCGGCATCGCCATGGGGTGCGTCGTCCGTGCGTCCGAGGCCCGTCGGCAGCGTGCCGTACGGGATGTGCGGCACGCCGAGCGGCTGGCTCTGGCCCGTGATCTGCACGACCTGATCGCCCACCACATGACGGGCATCATCGTGCAGGCCAACGCGGCAAGGACCGTCCACGCGACCGCGCCCGAGAAGGTCGAACCGGCCCTGGAGGCGATCGCCCGGTCCGGTACGGAGACCTTGGAGTCGATGCGGCGCCTTGTACGGGTGCTGCGCGAGGACGACCATCAGGCGCTGCGGCCGGGCGATCTGCTCGCCGAACTCGGGGATCTGGTCGGCGAGTTCTCCCGGCGCCGGCCCGACGCTCCGGCGGCCCGGCTCGAGGCGAGCGCCGCGGTCCGCACGAGCCGGTTCAGCCCGGAGGCCGAGGCGACGGTGCTGCGGGTGGCCCGGGAGGCCCTGACCAATGTGCTGCGGCACGCCCCGGGCGAGCGGGTGACGGTGCGTCTGGACGCCGACCCGGGCTGGATGCGGGTGACGGTGACCAACAGCGCGGGGCAGCGCCAGGCGGACGATCCGGCGGGCGGGCGCAGCGGCTTCGGCCTGATCGGGCTCCGGGAGCGCGTCGAGGCGCTCGAGGGCACGTTCCGGGCCGGTGTCACGAGCTCCGGTCAGTGGGAGGTGGTGGCCGCACTGCCGCGCCCCCTCATGGACGCTGGTCCCGCGAGGTGACCACACCGTTCTCCCACGCCCAGGCCGCGATCTCCACGCGGTTGCGGACCTCGACCTTGGCCTGGACCCGGGCCAGGTACGTCTTCACCGACGACAGCGACAGGAACAGCTCCTCGGCGATCTCCTGGTTGGTACGTCCCACTGCGACGAGGCGGGCGATGTCCGTCTCCCGGCTGCTCAGCCCGACGGCCTCCTGCTGCTCCTCACCGCCGGCCCGGTGCCGCAGCCCGCGCAGCAGCCGCACGGTGACCGCGGGCGAGACCAGCGCGTCGCCGCGAGAGGCCGCCCGTACCGCCTCCACGAGCAGCGCGGGCGGAGCGTCCTTGAGCAGGAAGCCGCAGGCTCCGTAGCGCAGCGCGTCGCGTACGTAGTCGTCCTGGTCGAAGGTGGTGATCACGACGACGTTCATCGCGGATTCGCCGGGCCGCTCCCCCGCCAGGGTGCGGGTGACCTCCAAGCCGTCCATGCGCGGCATGCGGATGTCGACCAACACCACCGTGGGGCGCAGCCGTCGGGCCAGCTCGACGCACTCGACACCGTCGCGGGCCACACCCACGACCCGGATGCCCGGCTGGGCATCGAGGATCATCTCGAAGCCGGCCCGGACCAACTCCTGATCGTCGGCGATCACGACATCGATCAGGTCGTCGGCCACAGCCCGTTCCTTCCGTCTCCGGCACGAGTCGCCCCTCGCAGGCGCCCGCTGCCAGGGGGCTCATCGTAATCTCGGGGACCGAACGGGCCGCGACTGGCTACGACAAGCGGTCGGAGGCAGCGGCGAGGTCGGCGGCGGTCCAGGCCATCGCGATGGCGCCGTCGAGGACGGCGTGGTCGGCGGCCGGTGTGACGCACGCGGCGGTGAATTCGGGCTGGTGGTTGACCGCGGGCGCGCAGTCGAGGCCGAGCATGGGATGGATGGTGGGCACGGCGTGGGAGACGTTGCCCATGTCGGTGGCGGCTCCGACGGCAGCGCCGCCGGGCAGGTCCGGGAAAGTACGGCCGAGGGCTTCGGCGTTGGCGCGGTAGAGAGCCAGCATCGTGGGGTCGGGGCGCAGGTCGGCGTAGTCGGGGCCGACGGGGCTCACGGTCAGTTCGCACCCGGTGGCCAGTGCTCCGGCTTCGAAGCAGCGTGCCACGCGAGTTGCGAGGGGGGCGAGCGCGTCCAGGGTGTCCGAGCGGACTATCCAGCGGCCTCGGCTGGTGTCCGGGATGACGTTGGCCGCGCTGCCCGCTTCGGTGACGATGCCCTGGACGCGGTCCGCGCTCGCGGTCTGCTGGCGCAGCAGTCCGATGGCCACTTGGGCGACGGTCATGGCGTCGGCGGCGTTGACTCCGCGCTCGGGGTAGGCGCCCGCGTGTGCGGGCGTGCCGCGGTAGTGGACGTCGAACTGGGAGACCGCGGTGCCGGGCATGGCGTCCATCTCGGCGGCTGCGGGGTGCACCATCATGGCGGCGTCCAGCCCGTCGAAGGCTCCGCGTTCGAGCATCAGAATCTTGCCGCCGCCGCCTTCCTCGGCCGGTGTCCCGAGCACGGTGACCGTCAGTCCGAGGTCGTCGGCGAGAGCGGCGAGGCCGACTCCCGCGCCCACCGCGGCCGCGGCGATGATGTTGTGCCCGCAGGCGTGGCCGATGTCCGGCAGCGCGTCGTACTCCGCGCAGAAGGCGATGTGCAGCGGCCCGGAGCCCACGGTGGCGCGGACCGCGGTGGGCAGGCCGTAGCAGCCGTGCTCGACGTCGAAGCCGGCCGCACTCAGGTGCTCGGCTACCCAGGCGCTGGCTTGGACTTCCTCGAAGGCCAGCTCCGGATGGGCGTGGATGCGATGGGACAGCTGCAGCAGGTCGCGCTCCGCGGACCGGATCCGCTCCTGGATGACGGTCTTGGCGTCTGTATTGGTGTCGGTCTTGGTGTTGTTCCTGGTGTCGGACTTCGGATTCATCCGCGCGGACCTCACGATGCGGCCTCGGCGGCGATGTGCACGCAGGACGGGCGGGTGGCGGCGTCGTAGGCCGCGCTCGCGCCGGTGGCGCCCATGCCGCTGTCGCCGGCCGGTTCGTAGAGGCGTTCGGGGCCGCCGCCCTGCCACTGGTTGATCCAGACGACGCCCGCGGGGATCCGGGCGGCTGCGGCCACACGGTCGGGGTCGTGGGTGTAGACGGTGGCGGCGAGGCCGAAGCGGGACCGGGCGGCACGCTCGAGCCCTTCCTCGAAGGAGGCGACGACCACGACGGGGGCCAGCGGTCCGAAGGTCTCCTCGGTCATCACCAGCATCGACTCGTCGACGCCGGTCAGCACCGTGGCCGGGTAGAAGAAGCCCTTGCCGTCCGGTTCGACTCCCCCCGCACGGAGTGTCGCCCCGCGCTCGACGGCGTCGGCGACATGCCGGCGGACCGTGGCGCGTTGCCGCTCGTCGACCAGGGGGCCCATCATGACGCCCTCGTCGTGTCCGTCGCCGACGGCGTACGTCTCCGCCGCCTCCACCAGTGCCTCGACGAACTCCTCGGCGATGTCCTGGTGCACGTATATGCGTTCCATGGACGTGCAGATCTGCCCGGTGTTGATGAAGGCGCCGAACGCCACTGCTGCCGCCGTCGCTCCGGGGTCGACGCCGGCGTCGACGATGACGGGGTCCTTGCCGCCGAGTTCGAGGACGGCGCGGTGCAGCAGCCTGCCGGTTCCCGCACCGACCTTCCGGCCGGCCTCGACGGATCCGGTGAAGTGCACGAGCTGAATGTCCGCGTGCTCGGCCAGCGGCTCTCCGGCACGCGCGTCGCCGAGTACGAGGTTGACCACGCCTGGCGGGAGGTCGAGCAGTTCGAAGAGCCGTACGGCCGACAACGGTGATCGCTCGGAGGGTTTGACGACCACGGTGTTGCCTGCGGCGAGCAGCGGGCCGAGTGCGCCGAGCACCATGGCGACGGGGAAGTTCCACGGCGTGATCACCGCGGTGGCCCCCAGCGGATGGCGCAGTACTTTCGTGGCGCTGCCGTCGGGATGGCTGATGTTGTCCTCGAAGCCGTACGACAGCGCCTGGGCCGCGGATGCCTTGAGGCCGGCGACCGCCCCGTCGATGAACGTACGGCCGATGCCGACCGGCTTGCCCATCTCCCGGCACTCCAGCCCGGCCAGTTCGTCCGCGTGCTCGGCGACGGCGTCGGCCCACGCCGAGATGTGGGCGACACGTTCGGTCACGGGCAGATCCGCCCACGCGGGCTGCGCCTTCACCGCCGCTGCCACCGCCCGGTCCACGTCGGCCCGACAGCCGCCGGGCAGGCGGGCGATGACATCCTCGGTCGCCGGGTTGACGACGTCGAGCAGCGCGCCATCGAAAGAGTCCCCCCAGACGCCACCGGTCAGGTTCTGCAAGGTCTTCATCGGGAATCTCCGTCATGTGATCGGCCGGGATCGGTTGGGGTAGGTCGGGATCCGTCGGGCGCGCGGCGCCGTGTCAGGCGATGCGGTCGGCCATGAGTTCGCCCGCCATGATCGTGGCCAGGTTGGTGTTGGCCCGGGGCACGGAGGGGAAGACCGACGCGTCGACCACGTGCAGGCCCTCGACGCCGAGAACGCGGCACTCGCTGTCCACGACGGTGCCGGGGTCGTCGCTCGGGCCCATCCGGCAGGTGCTGGTGCCGTGTTGGGCGTCCACGACCGTCGTCAGCAGGTAGGCGTCGAGGTCGCTGTCGCTGTCCAGGACGGAGAACAAAGCCGCGTTCTCCTCCTCCAGCGACCCTTCCGTGATCGCTGCCGTCTCGGGTCGACGCGCCAGGTCGACGAGCGCCCGTATGCCGTGGCGCATGCGGCGGATGTCCCGTTCGTCGGACAGCATCCGCTGCCGCACCAGCGGCTGGTCGAAGGGGTCGGTGGACGCCAGCGTCAGTACGCCCCGGGAGTGGTTCTGGTTCAGCCAGACTCCGAAGGCCCCGGAAGCGGTGGTGGTCGCGGCGGCGGCCATCGCCAGCACGTTCTGGTTGAGCGAGACGAACATCAGGTCGTTGTCGGGGGCGCCGTCGCCGCTGGTCCACCGGACGCAGACGTTGGTGTGCCGGTCGTGCGGCGTCTTGACCGCCGCCGACTCCCGCAGCGGGATCGACACCAGCGCCATCGGGTGGTCCTGCATGCCGTGGCCCACCGGCAGGTCGTGGCGCACGTCGATGCCGAGCGCGCGCAGGTGCGACGCGGGTCCGATGCCCGAGCGCATGAGGATGGCGGGTGAGTGGATGACGCCGGCACCGAGCACGACCGTGCCCGCGTGCTCGGTCGTCGCCTGCCCTTCGATGATGAGCCGCACCCCCACGGCCCGGTTCCCGGCGAACACCACCTTCTCCACCAGGGCGTCGCCCAGCACCCTCAGCGTGCTCAACTCCCGGGCCTGTTCCAGGTACGCGTCGTTGACCGTCACCCGGCGGCCTCCCCGGGAGTTGATGGGGTAGGGCGAAACCCCGTGCGAGGAGGGGGCGTTGACATCAGCGGCCCAGCCGAACCCCGCCGCGAGGGCGGAGCGGGACAGTGCGGTGTCGACGCCGCCCCACTCGTCCTGCGGCGTCCGGTGGATCGGTGTCGGTCCGCCGCGGCCGTGATAGGGCTCGTCGCCGAACTGCTCGTCGTCCTCCAGTTTCGCGAAGTACGGCAGCACATCCGCCGGGGTCCAGCCCGTGCACCCGAGCTTGCTCCAGTCTTCGAAGTCCGCCATCGGGGGCCGGATCGCGATCTGCCCGTTGATCGACGAGCTGCCGCCGACACCTCTGCCGCGCCAGTACGGCGCTTGCTTCTGCGAGTCGGTGCGCGAGGAGTTGAGGCCCGCCCACAGCAGCCCCTCTGCCGCAGTGGGGTCCATCAGCGCGACCGCCGGATTGGGTGAGCGCCACGCCTCGTGCATCTGCGCCGAGCGGTAGTCGGGGCCCGCCTCCACGAGGAGTACTCGCTTGCCCTTCTCCGCGGAGCGCGCCGCGAACGCGGCGCCCGCGGACCCCGCCCCCACCACAATGACGTCCCAGTTCGTGCTCGTCATGCTTCTTCTCCCGCCGTAGGGCGATATGACGTGGCCTAGGTATCGGGCCGGAGAGCTTGTAATATCGACCTTGCAGCGAGTTCAGTCA
This sequence comes from Streptomyces sp. NPDC057302, assembly GCF_042667685.1. Taxonomy (NCBI): domain Bacteria; kingdom Bacillati; phylum Actinomycetota; class Actinomycetes; order Kitasatosporales; family Streptomycetaceae; genus Streptomyces; species Streptomyces sp. NPDC057302. The sequence continues at coordinate 9,211 of NZ_JBHUZJ010000108.1, forward strand.
AGACTGAACGTTCATTTTCTACTGACTTCCAGGAGTTCCGTGTCCCAGGCGGCCGAGCACGGCAAAGACGACTCGCCCGACGCGCCCGACGCCCCCGACGCGCTCGTCGAGGAGTTCGGCACCCACGTGGGCAGAGCCATGGGCTGGCCGCGCATGGCAGGCCGCGCCGCAGGGCTGCTGATGCTGAGCGACAAGCCGCTGACCCTGACCCAACTCCAGGAGGCTCTGGACGCCAGCAAGGGGTCGGCCTCGGAGATGACGCGGCTGCTCATCGCCAACGGCACCGTGGAGCGCTACAAGGAGGCAGGGGCGCGGCACTTCGTCTACCGATGGCGCGACGACGCCTGGGTCGGCTGCCTGCGCCACATCGTCGCCGCCACCACCGAACTGCGCGAACTCGCCACGCACGCGCAGGAACGCGGCGCCGACATGTCCGAGGAGCAGCGCGAGCGGCTGCGCGACATGCACGACTACTACCGTTTCATGGTGCGGCACCTTGAGTCGATGCTGGCGGAGTACACCGCGACCTGGACGGCGAGCAGAGACCGGCCGTGACAGCGGGGATCCTCACCCCTCCGCCTTGCGCTCGACGAGGTACCGGCCGTCGCGGGTGAACCCCGTGACGGTCGCGCCCTCCGCGAGGAGGCTGCCGAGGGTTTCCCGTAACGCCGAGCGCCAGGCCTGGGCCGCTCCCGGCCGCTCGACGCGCAGTGCCTCGATGTCGGAGGGGATACGGACCGTGAGGCGGAGGGCGTCAAGCGGTCCGAGGACGGGCAACCCGTCCGCGTCCGCGTCGAGCCCCGTCGCCGCCTCCGGGGGCAGCGCCGCCTGGTGGTGGTGCGGTTGGCGGCAGCCCTCGGCGACGGCCGGATCGGCCAGGTCCCAGCCGACCAGCAGCCTGTCGGAGCCCTGGCCCTTGTTCACGCCGTCGTCCATCACTCCGTAGAAGTCCGGCAGATACTCCTGGACGACCGCGCCCAGCTTGGCGAGGTTGAAGTAGGCATTGCGGCTGACCAGCGGGTCGTACGTCCATGTCACCTTGGTGATGGCGTGCTCCAGCGACCAGGCCCGCTGGTGGACCTTCAGCGCGAACCCGATGTTCCGGCCACGGGCCCGCGCGTCGACGCCCGCTATGTGCGAGTGCAGACCGGCCTGCGCGAGGAAGCCGACGCACACACCGATCAGCCGGTCGGCCTCGTACGCGCCGGCCACATAGCTGCCCGCGTGCTGGAAGCTCCGCAGCAGCGCCATGGTGATGAGCGGGCTGCCCGCCGGTGGCCGCCAGACCCGGTCGAGCAGGGCGCAGGCCGCCCGGAACTCCGTCTCCCGCGACAGCTCCCTGATGGCCACGCCGGAGCGTCGTTGAGCCAGCTCGGACGCGGCCACGGCCGCCACGGCGAGGCCACCCACGCCTGGCTCCTCATACCGCGGGACACCCGCACCCTGGAACTCCCACGAACGGAACTCCCCCGTACTCATCGCGTGGTCTCCTTCATGTCGTGGTCTGGCTGCCGCTTCACGGTCGTGATCTGGAGCCGGTGCGCGCCCCGCCCGCCTCGGCCGAAGCGCACCACGTGCTGGACGCTCCGGACGAAGCGGGCAGAGGGCCGCTGATCCTGGATCAGAAGAGCTGCAAGGGGCGGGCCGCCGAAGGAGCGGGCGCTCGCTCCGAACGCGCATCGGCGTCGGCGTCGGCACCAGCACCGGCACCCGTCGCGGGACAGAAGACCGCCTGCATCAGGTCGGTGGAGATGCCGCCCTGGTCGACCCAGTCGCCGTTGATGTTCGTGCTGGCGACCTTCGAGCCGTTGCGCAGCCCCATCGCCCACGACAGCGAACCGTGGATCGTGCCGCCGTGTCCCCACACCTGCACACCGCACGACAGCTTCTGGGCGATCACGCCGAGCCCGTACCGGGTGTTCGGGATCCAGTTCACGGTCGGCACGCCCGTGAACATCGCCTTCTGCTCGGCGGGACGCAGCAACCGGCCGCCGAGCAGGGCGCCGTAGAACCGGTTGATGTCGCCGGCCGTGGAGATCATGTCTCCGGCCGAGCCGGCCCAGCTGGGGTTCAGCTCGGTCACGTCATGCACCGGGGCCGCGGGGTCGGGCACCAGGAGCTTGGAGTACGCCTTGCCGTGCGGCCCGTAGATGCTGGTGCTCTGACCCGGCAGATAGGTGTCGGACAGGCCGAGCGGCACGATGATCCGCCGGGTCACCTCGGCGGCGAGGGGGCGCCCGGACACCTTCTCCGCGAGCATCCCGGCCAGGATGAAGTTGGTGTTGGAGTACGCCCACGACGTACCCGGTGCGAAGTTCGGCGCATGGCTCATCGCCGTCTTGACGAGTTGCCCCGGCCGGACGCTGTCGAAGCGGTGGTCGAGGAAACCCTGGCCGACCAGAGTGGCCAGGACCTCGGGGTCGTCGGTGTAGTTGAAGATGCCGCTGGTGTGGTTGAGCAGCTGCCGTACGGTGATCTTGCTTCCGTCGTGCCCGTTGCCCCGCACCACACCCGGCAGCCACTTCTCGACGCTGTCGTCGAGGCTGAGCCGCCCTTCGCCCACCAGTTGGAGCAGGACGGTGGCCGTGAACGTCTTCGTCGTGCTGCCTATGCGGTAGCGGTCGTCGGACCGCAGCTTGCGCTTCGTGGTGGTGTCGGCGACACCGGCGGAGCCGAACCACTGGGTGGAACCCTTCTGGACCTCGGCGAGAATGCCGGGCGCCCCACCCTCGCTCACCGCTTTGTCGAGCACACGCTGGACGGCGTCGTTGCCCGTCCCGGTCTGCGCCGGCTCGGCGACGGACACGGCCGGTGACGCTGCCATGACCATGGCCGCGATGCTCGCGATGAGGACAGCTCTGGAACGACGGAACATGGGGCTTCCTTTCGTGACGGGACAGGCAGGTACGAGCTCCCGGGCAGTCAGTGCCTCCGGGAACCGACATGGTCGCGACCTGCGGCACTCCGCGGCTAAGGGCTACCGGACACAATCCCGCCCACCCATTGGTGCAGTGGGACGAACCCACCGGGCCGGGATCCGCACGGGCACAGGGCAGGCGCCCTTCGTCCACCGGCACATACGAGCGCACCGCCCTTCGTCCAACGGCCCGAAGAGCCGTCCCGGCAGCTGGCCTAGCGTTCGCTGCTACCCCCCTCATGACCTGCACACCTTGCACGGCTTGGCTGACGCGCACGGTCTGCGGGACCCCAACTGCCTTGCGCTGCCGTCCGACCTGGAGGTCCTCTCATGGCGCCCCGCACCAACTCGACGGCCCTGCTGCTCGCCACCGCTCTGGCGCTGTCCGCCTGTTCCGGCGGCGGCTCGGGCACTCCGTCGGCCGGCAACAGGACGCTGGTCGTCGACACGTCCTTCGACCTCAAGACGGCCGACCCCGGACGGATGTACGAGGCAACCGGCCTCTTCGTGGGAAAGGCGGTGTACGACACGCTGCTCACCTTCGACGGCGGCGATGTGACCAAGCCGGTACCGGCACTGGCGAAGTCGTATGTGCTGTCGGACGACGGCAAGGTCCTGACGCTCGAACTCCGTTCGGGAGCGAGGTTCAGCGACGGATCTCCGCTCACCGCCGACGACGTGGTCTTCTCCCTGACCCGCCTGCGCGACCTGAAGGGCAACCCGTCGTTCCTGCTCGACGGGGTGAAGGTGGCCAAGACCGACGACTCCACGATCACGCTGACGTCGAAGGCGCCCAACCCGGCGCTGCCGTACATCTTGCCGAACCCGGTGCTCGGCATCCTCAACAGCAAGGTCGCCAAGGCGCACGGTGCGACCACCGACGCGAAGGACAAGGCGGAGAAGTACCTCAACTCGGCGTCCGCCGGCTCGGGCCCGTACGTCATCGAGTCCTTCAACGTCAGCAACCAGGTCGTGCTGCGCGCGAACAAGAAGTACTACGGCGCCAAGCCCGCGTACGACAAGGTCGTCATACGCAACGTCGAGGCGGCGACCCAGAAGCTCAACGTGCAGCGCGGCGACAGCCAGATCGCCCTGAACCTCTCCGGCGACCAGGCCAAGAACATGCCCGCCGGGCTCAAGGTGAAGCGGACCGCTTCGGCCAACGTGATCTTCCTGCACGCCACCCGCAACAAGGCGGTGAGCAAGACGACTTCGAACCCGAAGTTCGCCGAGGCGGTGCGCAAGGGCGTCGACTACAAGGGGCTCCTCGAACTGGCCGGCAAGGGGTCGGTGCAGGCGCCCGGCATCATCCCGTCCCAGCTGCTCGGCGCGCTCCCGCCGGAGCAGGCGCCCGAACGCGACGTCGCGGGGGCGAAGGCGGCACTGGCGGCGAGCGGGCTCAGCGACCCGTCGGTCGAGCTGGAGTACCCGAGCGAGCTCACCGTCAACGGCCTGTCCCTCCAGCCGCTGGCCGAGCGCGTCCAGTCCAATCTCAAGGAGGTCGGCATCACCGTCGATCTCAAGCCCACCCCGCTCACCACCGCGGCGGACAACTACCGCAACGGAAAAGAGGAGATGGGTCTGTGGTACTGGGGCCCCGACCACCCCGACCCCAGCGGCTACCTGGTGTTCCTGCCCGGCAAGCCGGTGGCCCTGCGCCTCGGCTGGAAGGCGGGCGCGGACAAGAAGTTGGAGGCCATGGGCGACAAGGCGGCCACCGCGATCGGCGACGAGGCGCGCAAGAAGGCCTTCGCCGACGTGCAGACCCGGCTCAACGACTCGGGCCCGTACGTCCCGCTCCTCCAGCCCGGCCAGAACATCGTGACGGCCGCCTCGGTGACCGGCCTCGCCTACCACCCGGTGTGGACCGTCGACCTCGCCGACCTCGGCGCGAAGTGACATGGCGACCACGGACATGACGACCACGCAGAAACGCGTTCGGCGCCGCGGCAGACCTCTGCTGCGGTTCCTCGTCCGCAGGGTCCTCGTCGCGCTCCTGCTGGCCTGGGGCGTCACGCTGGTCACGTTCGTCCTCACGAGCATGGTGCCGGGCGACCCGGCGGCGGCGAATCTGGGGCAGCGGGCGCTCGGCGATCCGGCAGCCGTGGCGCAGTGGCGGGCCGAGCACGGGCTCGACAAGCCGCTCCCGCAGCAGTACCTGCTGTTCCTGGAAGGGCTGCTGCGCGGCGATCTGGGCACGAGCCAGCAGTCTCACCGGCCGGTCAGCGAGGACCTCGCGGAGTTCGTTCCCGCGACCCTGGAGCTGGCGGGCGCCGCGATCGTCATATCGCTGCTGCTGGGCGTGGCGTTCGGCCTGATCGCCGCCCTGCGCCGGAACCGCTTGGCGGACCATGTGCTGCGGATGGTGAGCCTGATCGGCCTCTCCGTGCCGACGTTCTGGCTGGCGCTCCTGGCGTTCTACGTCTTCTTCTACCGTCTGCAACTGACCCCGGGCAGCGGCCGCGTCGATCCCGGCCTCGGCGCTCCACAACCCCTGACCGGGCTGTATACGCTGGACGCGGCGCTGGCCGGCCGCTGGGACATCTTCGGCAGCGCACTGGGCCACCTGATCATGCCCGCCCTCGTGCTCTCGCTCTACACGATCGGGCTGCTGACCCGCTTCACCCGCAGCGCCGTGCTCGACGTGCTCGGCCAGGACTACGTCCGTGCGGGCCGGGCCAAGGGACTGCCCGGCCGGGTGATCCTCTTCCGGTACGTGCTGCGCTCGGCTCTGGTGCCGATCATCACGGTGGCGGGGCTAGCGTTCGGAAGCCTCCTGTCGGGCACCGTCCTTGTCGAGGCGATCTTCGCGTGGCAGGGCGTCGGTCAGTATGCGTTCAAGAGCGCCACCGCCCTTGACCTGCCCGCCATCATGGGTGTCGGCCTGGTGGTGAGCGGTGTCTACCTGGCCATCAACCTGCTCGTGGACGTTCTGTACGGCGTGATCGACCCGCGGGTGAGGCTGCGATGAGCCGCACGACTGCCGCGCCCGGGCGGCTTCCTCACACAGCGAAACGGCTTCGCGCACGGATGAGACGACTGCCCGACGCATGGCGGCGGCCACAAGCCGTCATCGGAGCGGTGGTGGCCGTCCTCTGGCTGGTGATCGCCGCCGCCGCGCCCCTCCTGGCACCGCACGATCCCCTCGCCCAGGAGCTGCCCCGCCTCGCCGAGCCTGGCCCCGGTCACTGGTTCGGCACCGACCAGCTCGGGCGCGACATCCTCAGCCGGGTCCTGTACGGCGCGCGCGTGTCGATCCCGCTGACCCTGCTCCTGGTCGCCCTGTCCGTGCTGATCGGCGGGTTCCTGGGCGCTGTCGCCGGATACTTCGGCCGGTGGGCGGACGAGGCGATCATGCGATGCGCGGACCTCGTCTTCGCGTTCCCGACGATCATCCTGGCCATGGTGGTGGCAGCCGCGCTCGGCGCCAGTCTCACCAACGCGGTCCTCGCCGTACTCGTCGTGGCCTGGGCGGCTTACGCACGGGTCAGCCGCAGCCTGGTCCTTGCCGTACGCGAGCAGGAGTACGTACTCAGCGGGAGGCTGCTCGGCTTCTCGGTGTGGCGCTCGCTGCGGGTGGACGTACTGCCCAACGTGGTGGCACCGATCCTCGTCCTCGCCACGCTCGACATCGGGACCGCGCTGCTGCTCCTTTCGGGATTGTCGTTCCTCGGCCTGGGCGCCAAGCCGCCGTCCGCGGAGTGGGGGGCGATGGTCGCTTCGGGGGTGGAGGTGTTCGACAGCTGGTGGGTGGCGACGTTCCCGGGCCTCGCGATCCTGACGGTGGTCCTCGCGTTCAACTTCCTCGGCGACACGCTGCGGGACGCCCTCGACCCCCGAACCGCCCGCACCGTCAAGGAGCGTGCGCTGTGACCCTCACGATCACCGATCTACGGGTGTCGATCCGCGGCACGCAGATCCTGTCCAGCGTCGACCTCGGCCTGCGCAAGGGCCAGGTCCACGGTCTTGCCGGCGAGAGCGGATCGGGCAAGACCATGACGGGCCTCGCCGTCCTGGGACTCCTGCCGCACGGCACACGGGCGAGCGGACAGATAGAGCTGGCGGGGCGGGAACTGCTCGGGCTCCCCGACAAAGAGCTCAACCAGGTACGCGGGAAAGACATCGCGATGGTCTTCCAGGACCCGTCCACCAGCCTGCACCCCATGCTGAGCGTGGGCAGGCAACTGACCGAACACATGCGCCTGCACCTGGGTCTCGGCCGGGCCGAGGCGCGCGAACACGCCGTGGAACTCCTCGCCAAGGTCCGCATCCCCGCCCCCGCGCAGGCGTATCGACGCTACCCGCACCAGTTCTCCGGCGGTATGCGCCAGCGCATCGCCATCGCGGTGGCCATGGCCTGCGACCCGCAGGTACTCATCGCCGACGAGCCCACCACCGCGCTGGACGTGACCGTGCAGGCCGGGATCCTGCGACTGCTGCGCGGCCTGTGCGACGAGCTCGGCCTCGCGATCCTGCTCATCACCCACGACCTCGGCGTCATGTCGGCGATCGCCGACGAGGTGAGCGTGCTGCGGGACGGCCTGGTCGTGGAGTCGGGCCCGCGGGACTCCGTGCTGCGCACGCCCTCTCATCCCTACACCCGCTCGCTGCTGGAGGCCATGCCGTGACCCTGCTCAGCATCGACGACCTCGTCGTCGAGCACCGCTCCCCCGGGCGGCCCGCCGTCCGGGCGGTCGCCGGAGCCGGTCTCACCGTCGCCCCGGGCGAAGTCGTGGGCCTGGTCGGCGAGTCGGGGTGCGGCAAGTCGACGCTGGCCCGCGCCGTCTGCGGACTGCACGCGGCGGCGGGCGGCTCCATCACGTTCGACGGCCGGCCGGTCACCCCGCTGGGCCTGCGCCGAAGGGAACTGACCGGCATCCAGATGGTCTTCCAGGATCCCTACGCCTCGCTGAACCCCCGGCGCCGCGTCGGCGAGCAGATCGCCGACGGGCTTCGCGTCCGCAGCGGCGCTCCCGATACCCCGGCCGACCTGCTCGAACGCGTCGGCCTGCCCCGCTCGTTCGCCGCCCGCCATCCGCACGAGCTCTCCGGCGGTCAGCGCCAGCGCGTCGCCATCGCCCGTGCGCTCGCCGCCCGCCCCCGTCTGCTGATCGGCGACGAACCCATCTCCGCCCTGGACGCCTCCGCCCAGTCCCAGGTCGCCACGCTCATGCGCGACCTGGCCGTGGACGCGGGCGCCGGGCTTCTTTTCATCAGCCACGACCTGTCCGTGGTCCGGCTGATCGCCGACCGGACCGCGGTCATGTACCTCGGCAAAATCGTCGAGGTCGGCGAGACCTCCGCCCTCTGGGCCTCACCCCAACACCCGTACACACAGGCGCTCTTGAGGGCCATTCCGCACCCCGACGGCCTCGGAACCCTGCCCGCCGAACTCGCCGGCGACGTCCCCGACCCGGCCGACCCGCCATCGGGCTGCCGCTTCCACCCCCGCTGCCCGCACGCGATCGAGCTCTGCCGCCTCAAGGAGCCCGACTTCGGCCCGGCGGCATGCTGGCTCAAGGCGCCGTCATGACCGTACGGCGGTGGGGTCGATGCCGAGCACCAGCTTGCCGGTGGTGGAGCCGGACTCGATGCGGCGGTGCGCTTCGGCGGCCTGCTCCAGCGGGAGGGCTTCGACCTGTACCTTCATCTGACCCGCGGCCGCTGCCGCGACGGCGCGACGCAGTGCCCGGCCCGCCTGGGCGGGGAAGGCGGCGGAGAACGCGGCCAGGTTGAAGCCGGAGACGGTCTTGCCGGCGAACCACAGCTCGTTGGACGAAAGGGCGACATCCTCGGCGCCCGAAGCGTTGCCCATCACGACCAGTCGGCCCATCAAGGCCAGCAGGTCCAGGCTGGAGCGGCGGGCCGGGCCACCCACCATGTCGACCACGACGTCGAATTCGCCCGCATCGGCGAGGCTGTCCCGCAGGACCACTTCGTCATAGCCGAAGGCTCTGGCGGTCTCGATCTTGGCGGCACTGCCCACGGTGCCGACCACACGTCCTGCACCCAACTGCTGTGCCGCCTGACCGAGTTGGCTTCCCACGCCGCCTGCCGCGGCATGCACAAGCACGCTCTCACCCGGTTCGATGCGGGCCACCCGGTCGAGCACCAAGAAGGCGGTGGTGCTGTTGGACGGAAGCGCCGCTGCCGTCTCCAGACTCAGGTCGTAGCCGTCCAGAGGGGCGACGAGGTCCGCCGACGTGGTGACCACCTCGGCGTAGCCGCCGCTGTCGACGATGGTCAGGGCGGCGACCGGCTGGCCCACCGAAAGACCCTCGACCCCGGGGCCCAGCGCCCGGATCCGGCCGGAGACCTCGATGCCCGGCACGAAGGGCAGCGGCACGTCCACCACACCCTGTCGGTAAAGGACCTCGGCGAAGTTGGCTCCCGCGTACGCCACGTCTATGGAGACCTGGCCCGGACCGGGCTCGGGGATCTTCACCTCGGCGAGGCGAAGGACGTCGGCGGCGCCGAACGAGGGGATGGTGACTGCCTTCATGTACGTGCTGTTGTGCGTCATGTGGATCAGTCTGCCGGGCCCGCTCGAAGTCAGGCAGTGCCAGATCATCCTGGGTCTGCCACCACCAGGCTTGTGCCCGGCAGGAGCGTTGGGAAGGTAGCTCAGGAAACTGGTGACGCCAAGCATCAGCGCGGAGGCCAACGGGCTGCCACGCCCATCGCTCGACACCCTGACACAGACCTTGCCCGGCGCGGTGGCCGGTCTCCACGGACAGGCCGTATCCCAGCCCGCGCTCCGACTACGCTGAGCGGCATGCCCACGGGAGACCAGACGGTTCGAGTCGGCCCTGACGTCGAGGTGCCCGCGATGACGGAAGGCCAGTTGTGGACCGTCGGGGCGGTCATCCTCAACGAGCGGCAAGAGGCGTTCGCGCAGAAGCGTGGGCCCGACCGGCGTCTGTTCCCCGGTGCTTGGGACGTAGTGGGAGGACACGTCGAATCCGGCGAGAGTCTGCTCGGAGCGCTTGCGCGTGAGGTCGAGGAGGAGACCGGCTGGCGTCTGCGCCGCGTTCTCAGACTGTTGCGGGTCATCCAGTGGGTCGGTGACGACAGCGGTGAGCTCCGGCGCGAGGCGGACTACCTCGTCGAGGTGGACGGCGATCTGTCCCGTCCGGCCCTGGAGTGGTCGAAGAACTCCGAGTACGGCTGGTTCGGTCCGGCCGAGATGCACCGGCTCAAGGAGAACTGCGCGCCGGGGGAATACCTCGTGCACGACCTCATCGCCCAGGTCGTGACCTGACCGCTCGCTCGGGATCAGGAACGCGATGAAGAGCGTGTTCATGGCGGGATTCTCCGCACCCGAGCCCGCCTCGGCGTCGGCTGCCGTCCGGGACCACGTCCAGGACCGACGCGTTCAACTCCTCGCGAGCGCAGCCGCGTTCGCACCCATCTTGGTTTCATCTCTTGACGACTTTGGTTCAGACCTTTAGGTTCCCGGTCGCCACAGTTTCGCCAGTACGGTCGCTGTTCATCAGTATGAACAGCCATGAACAGTCGTGAACAGTCATGCGCAGCCGTACGCAAGGTCACCTAGGTCCACACCGAGAACGCCCCCACCACCGGCCTCCCCTGAAGGGCTGTGATCTCCCGATGACCGGACGCGGACCATCACGCGCGCGCACCACCGCGATACGCGGCGCGCTCACCACCGCACTGCTCCTGTTCTCCGCCGGTGTCTACGGCGCCGCACCCGCCTCCGCCGCCACCGGCACGATCACGGGCCTGGCGGGCAAGTGCCTCGACGTGGCCGGGGCGAGCTCCGCGAACGGCACGGCCGTGCAGCTCTACGACTGCAACGGCACCGCCGCCCAGCAGTGGACGGTCGGCTCCGACCAGACCATCAAGGCCCTGGGCAAGTGCCTTGACGTCACCGGGAGTTCCACCGCGAACGGGGCCAAGCTCCAGCTGTGGGACTGCTCGGGCGGCGCCAACCAGAAGTGGTCGGTCTCCGCGGCCCGCGACATCGTCAACCCCCAGGCCGACAAGTGCGCCGACGTCACCGGCAACACGTCGGCCAACGCCACCCCGATCCAGCTCTGGACCTGCACGGGCGCCGCCAACCAGAAATGGACCGCGCCCACCGGCGGCGGCCCGACGCCCGACGCACCGATGGCCGTCGCCCCGTACATCTACAACGGCTGGGGCAACCCGCCGAGCCCGGTCACGGTCATGAACGCGACCGGCGTCAAGTGGTTCACCCTCGCCTTCGTGCTCAGTAACGGCTACTGCAACCCGCAGTGGGACGGCAGCCGTCCGCTGACCGGCGGAGTCGACCAGCAGACGGTCACCACGGTGCGGGCGAACGGCGGCGACATCATCCCGTCCTTCGGCGGCTACAGCGGCAACAAGCTGGAGAGCTCCTGCTCCAGCGCCGGGGAGCTGGCGAGCGCGTACCAGAAGGTCATCAACGCGTACGGGCTCAAGGCGATCGACATCGACATCGAGGCCGACGCGTACAGCAATCCGACGGTCCAGCAGCGCACCGTGGACGCGCTCAAGACCGTCAGGGCCAACAATCCGGGCATCAAGGTGTACGTCACCATCGGCACCGGGCAGTCGGGGCCCGACACGAGCCTCATCAACCGGGCCGCGAACTCCGGTCTGAGCGTGGACGGGTGGACGATCATGCCGTTCGACTTCGGTGGCGCCGGGCAGAACATGGGAACGCTCACCCAGCGCGCCGCCGAGGGCCTCAAGACGGCCCTCAGGAACGCCTACGGCTACACCGAGGACCAGGCGTACCGGGTCATGGGCATCTCCTCCATGAACGGGATCACCGACCAGAACGAGACGGTCACCGTCGCCGACTTCCAGACCATTCTCGCGTACGCCCAACAGCACCACCTGGCGCGGCTGACGTTCTGGTCCGTCAACCGGGACCGCCCCTGCACCGGCGGCGTCGCCGACAGCTGCTCGGGCGTGCCGCAGAGCAACTGGCAGTACACCGGCATCTTCGCCAAGTACACCGGCTGACGCACGCGCTCCGTCCCTCCCTCTCCCCCTCCCCCCATCCCCCATCCCCACCCCCACAGGAGAAACCCGTGCCCAGAACCCTGCCCATACCTGTGCCCAGACCCCTCTCAAGACGCAAGAGGATCTCCCGCCGTCACCGGATACCGAGGGTTCTGAGCGTGGTCGCGCTCGTGGCGACCACCGTGACCGGCATCGAGTTCGCCGCGCAGGGCTCGGCGAGCGCGCAGACCACGGCGGGTACGGACGCCGCCGCGATACCGACCGGGTACACCACCGTGGTCAACAAGGGCAACGGCAAGTGCGTCGACGCCCGTTCGGCGGCGAGCGCCGACGGCACCGCCGTCCAGCAGTACACATGCAACGGGAGTACCGCCCAGAAGTGGCAGCTGGCGACCACCAGCGACGGCCACTACCGCGTGAACAGCAATCTGGACGCCGCAAAAGCCTGGGACGTCACCGATGTCTCCGGCGCCGACTCCGCGCCCGTCCAGCTGTGGACGTACTCCGGCGGCACCAACCAGCAGTGGCTGCCCGTCGCCGAGGCCGACGGCGCCTATCACTTCGTCAACCGCAACAGCGGGAAATGCCTGGACGTCCCCAGCGCCTCCACCGCGGACAGCGTGCAGCTCGTGCAGCACACCTGCAACGGCAGCGCCGCGCAGTCCTTCACCCTGGGCGGCGGCACGACGAACCCGCCGGGCACTCCGGACTTCGGCCCGAACGTGACGGTGTTCGACCCGTCGATGTCGACCTCCAGCATCCAGTCCAAGCTGAACTCGGTCTTCTCCCAGCAGGAGACCAACCAGTTCGGCTCGGCCCGCCAAGCCATGCTGTTCAAGCCGGGCACCTATAGCGCGAACGCCAACGTCGGCTTCTACACCCAGGTCGCGGGGCTGGGCCTCTCGCCCGACGACGTCACCATCAACGGGTCCGTGCACGCGGAAGCCGACTGGTTCCAGGGCAACGCCACCCAGAACTTCTGGCGCGTCGCCGAGAACATGTCGGTCAATCCCACGGGCGGCACCGACCGCTGGGCCGTCTCCCAGGCCGCCCCCTACCGGCGCATGCACGTGCGCGGCAACCTCGCCCTCGACGACGGCGGCTGGTCCAGCGGTGGCTTCATGTCCGACACCAAGGTCGACGGGCAGATCCGGTCCGGCACCCAGCAGCAGTTCCTCACCCGCAACACGCAGATGGGCAGCTGGTCGGGGTCCAACTGGAACATGGTCTTCGTCGGCGACCAGGGCGCGCCCGCCCAGTCCTTCCCGACGTACACGAACGTCGCCAGTTCCCCGACGATCCGCGAGAAGCCGTTCCTGTACGTCGACGGGGCGGGCGCCTACAAGGTGTTCGTGCCCGAGCTCCGGTCCAACGCCGTCGGCACCACGTGGAGCGGGAAGACCCCGGCGGGCAAGTCCCTGCCGATCGACCAGTTCTACATCGTCAAGCCGGGCGCCACCGCGGCCGACATGAACGCGGCCCTAGCGGCAGGCAAGAACCTGCTGGTCACCCCCGGCGTCTACCACCTCAACCAGACGGTCAACATCACGCGGCCCGACACGGTGGTGCTCGGCATGGGTCTGGCCACGTTCGTGCCGGACGGCGGGATCACCGCGGTCACGACGGCCGACGTGGACGGCATCCAGTTGGCGGGCCTGCTGATCGACGCGGGCACCACCAACTCCCAGACGCTGATGCGGATCGGCCCTTCCGGTTCGTCCGGCTCCCACGCGGCCGACCCGATCCAGCTGTCCGACGTCTTCATCCGGATCGGCGGCGCCACCAACGGCAAGGCGACCAACTCACTGGAGATCAACAGTGCCGACACGGTCATCGACCACACCTGGATCTGGCGGGCCGACCACGGCAACGGCGGCACGGTCGGCTGGAACACCAACACGGCGGACACCGGCCTGGTGGTCAACGGCAACAACGTGACCGCGTACGGCCTGTTCGTCGAGCACTTCCAGAAGACGCAGGTCGTCTGGAACGGCAACGGCGGCAGTACGTACTTCTTCCAGAACGAGATGCCCTACGACCCGCCCAACCAGGCCTCCTGGATGAACGGCAGCGGAAAGGGCCACCCCGCCTACAAGGTCGCCTCCTCCGTCACGAGCCACGAGGCGTGGGGACTTGGCAGCTACTGCTACTTCAGCGCCAACTCGAGCGTGGTCGCCGATCGCGCCTTCGAGGTGCCGAACGTGTCGGGGGTCAAGTTCCACGACATGGTGACCGTCTCGCTCGGCGGTGTCGGCACCATCAGCCACATCATCAACAACACCGGTGGCCCCTCCAACTCCAGCACGAACGTCGCCTACCTCACCACCTATCCGTAACCGGCATGGAAAGGATCGATCGGCAGATGCACACCATCAGAACCGGTTCCGTCCGCGTGACCCTGCTGCGGGTCCTCCTGCTCCTTGCGACGCTGCTGGCCCTGGCCGCGCCGCCCGCCGCCCGAGCGGGCACGGGGAGCACGGAAGCGGCGCCGTTCAAGGTGCTCGCGCTCTACAGCGGCACCTGGGACGCGGCGCACATCGACTTCGACAAGGAGGCGAACGACTGGTTCCCGAAGCAGGCCGCCGCGAACGGCTTCACCTACACCGCCAGCAAGAACTGGGACCTGCTCGCCAACGGCGGCGTGAACTCCTACCAGGTCGTCCTGTTCCTCGACGACACGCCGCACACCGCGGCCCAACGGTCGGGATTCGAGCGGTACATGAAGGCGGGCGGCGGCTGGCTGGGCCTGCACGTCTCGGCGTTCACGACCGACGCGGCGGCCTGGCCGTGGTACCACAACCAGTTCCTCGGCAGCGGCAACTTCAAGTCCAACACCTGGGGCCCGACGACGGCGGTCCTCAAGACCGAGGACCGTACGCACCCGGCCACCCGGAACCTGCCGGCCAAGTTCACCTCGGCGGTCAGTGAGTGGTACAGCTGGTCCAAGGACCTACGGCAGAACCCGGACATCAAGATCCTGGCCTCCGTCGACCCCAGCAGTTTCCCGCTGGGGACGGATCCCAACCAGTCCTGGTACAGCGGCTAATACCCGATCCTGTGGACCAACACGAAGTACAAGATGCTGTACGCGAACTTCGGCCACAACGCGATGAACTACGACACCAACACCCGTCTGTCGTCGACGTTCGCGAGCGAGACCCAGAACCGGTTCCTCCTCGACGGGCTGAAATGGCTGGGCGGGGCCGCCGGTAGCGCACCTCGATAGAGAGACGCCCCGGACCAACGCCCCGCACACGCGCGGCGGTCGGCGCAGAACGCAGAACCGCGCC
>NZ_JBHUZJ010000109.1:0-24318 GCF_042667685.1 Streptomyces sp. NPDC057302
AGCATGAAGTATTGCCTCCAGGGTTCGGCGCCCGCTATTTGACGCCATGGACTCCCCGAAGCCTAACGGGCCGAGCAGTCTGACAAGAGCCACCCCGCCCCCAGACCGGGCTCAGACCCGGCAGTGGTCGGCGTGTCCCGCCACCAGGACGGCCAGGACGGTGCCGGGGAAGCGGTCTGATCGTCCTGGGGCTATCCGGTAGTCCTGGGGCTATCCGGGGACGGCGGCGGGGTCGACGCCGGTCAGGTCACAGCTTGCGTCCCACAACCGTGCCGCCACGGAGGCGTCGGTCAGGTGGTCCCATACCGGTTCACAGCGGGGCTCGCCCCGCAGACCGAAGACGCGCGGCCCCCACAGCTGGCCTCCACACACAGCCGGGTCGAGCACCGCTCGGACCGCGGGCCACGCCCCCGCATGCTTGCCCTGGACGAGGAGAGCCGCAGGTGCCGCGCCCAGCCGTGCGCCCGCGCTCCGCACATGGACCGGCGGCCGTGACGGGGTGAGGGAGTCCAGCGCGCCGCCGGGATGGACCACGACGCTCGCCACCGTGCCGCCGACAGCGCGCAGGCGGCGGTCGAGCTCCACACCGAAGTACATCTGCGCCAGCTTGGAACGTCCGTAGGAACGCTTGGCCTCATAGCCCTGCACGGACTGCAGGTCGTCCAGGTCGAGCCGCTCCGACTTCGCCGCGAAGCTGCCCACGGTCACGACGCGCGCCTCCGGCGCAGCCGACAGGAGCGGCATCAGCCACCAGGTCAACGCGAAGTGCCCGAGGTGGTTCGTGCCGAACATGAGCTCGTGACCGTCCCGTGTCTCCTCGCGCGGCGGGTCGTCGAGCGCGACGCCGGCGTTGTGGACCACCGCGTCGAGGCGTTCCACCCCCAGTGACTCCGCCACAGACGGCAGCGACGAGAGGTCGGCGAGGTCCAGCCGGACGGCCCGCACCCGCGCACCGGCGACACGTGCACGGATCGAGGCCATGGCGACCTCGGCCTTCGCGGGATTCCGGCTGCCGAGCACGACGGTCGCTCCGGTGGCCGACAGCTGCTCGGCGACGAAGTACCCGATGCCGGCGTTGCCGCCGGTGACCAGGAAGACGCTGCCGTCGGCACGCGGCAGCCGGTGGACATTCCAGGAGGGGACGGAGGATGCGGACGACACGGTGGCGGGTGCTCCCTTGGTGGTCAAGACGGCTCCCGCGGCATGCGGGCAACCCGGGACCCACCGTTCCAGCGGCCACCGACACATCACCTACCGCGCACCGACAGCCCCGCCGGACGGCCGATATCCCACCGACGCGGTGCTAGCCCCTTGTGCGCGGGCCACGGCAACTGTGTGCGGGCTACGGCCACGGCTACGTACATCTGATCGAACAGGCTTCCCCCGGGGTGACCCCTAAGGGCAACAAGCGCTGCCCCGACGTCATCCCTGACGTACCTGCAATCCGGCCGGGGCGGGCAGCACGATCGGTGACAGGGCCGTCATCGGCCGGTGCGGAAGCGAACGGCTGGTGGGAGCGCAAGGGTGATCCATGAGGTGGACGAGGTACTCAAGGGCCTCATCGGCGGCGGGGCGCTGGCCGGAGCCGGTATCGACGTGTCCTTCGACGTGCCTACCCGTGACTGGGCGGCCCGGCGCAACGCACCCGTGGTCAACGCGTACTTGTACGACATCCGGGAGGACGCGTCCCTGCGGCAGCGCGGCCACTCCGGGCTGCGCGACGAACGTGACATCGTCGTGCGCCGCCGCCGTCCCCCGCGCTGGTTCCGGCTCGCCTACCTGGTGACGGCCTGGACGAAGACGCCGCAGGACGAACACCGGCTGCTGTCCGCCGTGTTGGCGACCCTGCTGCCGCACGAGCTGCTGTCCGCGCAGGAACTCCCCGACGCGCTCGGGCGCCTGGGCCTCTCGATTCCGGTGACGGTCTCCGGCAGCCAGTCGGAGGCCCGGTCCCTCGCCGACATCTGGTCCGCGCTCGGCGGCGAACTCAAGCCCTCCCTGGACGTCGCGGTGACCGTGCCGTTCCCGGCGTACCCCGACTACGACGCGGGACCGCCGGTCACCGAGGGCGCGACGGTCCGCCTGCGTGCCGCCGACGGAGGCCCGCCCCGGTCGGCGGACCGCTCCCACCGGCCCCGCCAGGTGGCAGCCGCCCGCACCGCCCACGAGCAGGCGGCGACCCGTCACACGGAGCAGTCATGAGCACCACGTCCCTGGAAGACCTCGACGCCGCTGCCACCCGCCCCCGGGAGGCCGGCGCCACCGGGCCTGACCACTTGCTCCTCGAACGGCTGGCCGGACTGCGTCAGACGGTGGCCGCCCTGGTCGAGGCCCGGACCGCCGGCGACCCCACTGCGAGCGACCCGCTGCGCGGTCTGTACCTGTCCGAGGAAGCCGTACGTCATCTGCTCCACGCCCCGCCTCGGGCGGCGCCGGAGACAGAGGCATCGGTCTGGCCGCAGGACGCCGGTGACCCCGACGACCGGCTGGCCCGGATTGCCGCCCGGCTGGGCCTGACCGAGCTGGACGCGGCCGTCCTGCTCATCGCCCTCGCCCCCGACCTCGACCGCACCTTCGAGCCGCTGTACGGCTATCTCAACGACGACGTGAGCCGTCGCCGCGCCACCGTGGGGCTCGCCCTGGAGCTGTGCGGGATCCCCGCGCACCTGCCGGACGCCCGCGCCCGCTTCCACCTCTCGGCGCCGCTGCGTGCCCTGGGGCTGCTGAAGGTCGAGGACACCGAACGGCCGCTGCTCACCCGCTCCTTGCGCGTGCCCGACCGGCTCACCGCCCATCTGCTGGGTGACGCCACCCCCGATGCCGAGCTCCTGGGCATGCTGCGTCCGATGCCGGCCCCGCTGCCCGGCGCCGCGCGTGACGAGGACTTCGTCCGCCGACTCGCCGCCCGGCTCGGTGCGGGACCCTGCACCGCCTATCTGCAGGAACACCGCGAGGGCGACGCCCTGGCCGCCCTCGCCTCCGCCCTGCACACGGCGGGCCTGCACGCCCTGCGCTTCTCCGGCCCCGCGGAGCACGTACCCGAGCTGCTGCGCGAGGCGCGCCTCAGCGGCCGCGTCGTCGTCGTGTCCGGCCTGCCCGGCCAACCCGGCCCGATGGTGGCCCAGTTGGCCTCCGCCACGGACGTGACCGTGCTCCTCGCCGACCCCCGCCCCTACGACCCGCAGTGGTCGTCCGCGCACGATCCGCTGGTGCTCCAGGCGCCCCGGCTCCCGGCGGGGGGCACGGCGACCTGGCAGACCGCGCTGGGTGCGGCCGCCGACGGCTTCGACCTGGCCGCCACCGTGGCCCCGTATCACCTCGGCGGTGAGCACATCGGGCGCGCCGCCCAGGCCGCCGTTGCGCTCGCCGCCTTCGACGGGACGCCGCTCACCGCCGCCCACGTCCGGCTCGCCGCCCGGCAGCAATCGGCCTCCGGTCTCGAACAGCACGCCCGCCGGATCCGGCCCGCGGTGACCTGGCAGGACCTGGTCCTGCCCGGCGCCCCGCTCACCCAGCTCCAGGAACTCGCCCTGCGCGCCCGCCACCGCGACCGCGTACTCGGCGACTGGCGGCTCAGCGCGGGCGGCGGGCGCGGACGAGGGGTCCTCGGCCTGTTCGCGGGAGAGTCCGGCACCGGCAAGACACTGTCCGCAGAGGTGGTCGCCGCCGATCTGGGGGTGGACCTCTACGTGGTCCAGCTCTCCTCGATCGTGGACAAGTACGTCGGCGAGACCGAGAAGAACCTCGAACGGATCTTCACGGAGGCCGACCGCACGGACGCCGTGCTCCTCTTCGACGAGGCCGACGCCGTCTTCGGCAAGCGCTCCGAGGTCAAGGACTCCCACGACCGGTACGCCAACATGGAGAGCGCCTACCTGCTGCAGCGCCTGGAGTCCTTCGACGGCATCGCGGTGCTGACCACCAACCTGCGCGCCAACATCGACGACGCGTTCACCCGCCGTCTGGACCTGGTGGTCGACTTCCCCTTCCCGGACGCGGGCCAGCGCATCGCGCTGTGGCGGCACGGCCTGGCGCACGTCCCCCATGCCGAAGGCATCGAACTCGACCTGCTCGCCCGGGACTTCGAGCTGGCCGGCGGCTCCATCCGCAGTGCGGTGGTCACCGCCGCCTACCTCGCGGCCGGCCGGGACGAGCCGGTCGCGGCGGGCGACCTCCTGGAGGGCGCCCGCCGCGAGTACCGCAAGGCGGGCCGGCTGGTCCCGGGCGAAGCCAACTGGTGACCGGCGGCCGGTGAAAGCCCGACCCGTGGCAGGGGGAGGCGTCACACGGTGAAGCGGACCGCCTCCAACTGCTTGTACTGCTCGATCGGGCTCCCGTGGTACTTCCACCCGCCGGGGTCGGTGCACACCTCGCCCATCCACTGCTCGTCCTTCACCCGGGCGTCGCTGCACACGGAGCCGTCGAGGACCTTGAAGGTGTACCCCTCCAGGGCGGGGTCGGCGCTCTTCGAACTGCCGAAGTACATGTTCTTCCCGTCGCCCACCTCCGACCACGGGATCTCCGTACGCCATCCTTCGCCCACCCAGGCGCCGGTGCCGTGCACGCCCCCGGTGTTGACCACCGCGATGTTCAGGGCCTTGATGGGCGTGCCCTTGCCGACCGTCCCGGCCTCGGCCCCGTCACACACGGGGTCCTGCCAGCCGTCGCCCGCCACGAAGGCCCGGTAGCAGATGTGACGGCCCTCGCTGCGCTCGGCGACCTTGCGCACCGCGTCGGCGGCGGTCTCCTTCTTGGGCTTCGGGGGCTTCTCGCCCCCGCCTCCGCCACCTCCGCCGCCGCCCGAGCCACCGCCGCCGGGCTTCTTCTCCCCGTCGTCCTCCGGCTTCTTCTCGGGCTCGGGCGGCGCGCTGCTGATCGGCGGGGGCGAACTGGGCGGCGCGATCTTCCCGGCCTCCACCGGCTTCTCCCTGGCCACGCTCTTGACCTGCGGTTTGTACGTCAGCCAGATCACCACGAACGCGATCGCCACCGCGAGCAGCAGACCGAAGGTGGTGGCCAGCCAGCCGGGCAGGATCCCGCGCTGTACGAAGGTTCCGTCCACGTCCATCGGCTCGGTGCCCGAGCGTCGTACAGCCAGCGTGTAGGGCTGCTCCTGCTTGGACCCGAACCAGGTGATCTGCCGGGGCCGCAGCGTCGTCTTCACGAACGCCGCCCGGCCCGGGTCGATCTGGATGTTGCTCGGGTGCAGGTCGTACGAGAGCCGGTCCCCGGTGTCGCTGCCGCTGAGCGAGGCGGTGACCTTGGTGTTGCCGAGGTTGTCCACCGCCAGCCGCGGCCGCCCCCGAAACCGCCCCTTCACCGTCGGCGGCACCAGCTCGGCGCGCACTTCGGTGAAGGGGGTGATGGTGAGGTTCCCCTCGGGGACGGTCGCGGCGTCCGGGTGTTCGGTCGGCGTGATCCGCACCGCGTACGGATTGGGTCCTGCGGTCGCGTCGGGCGTACGCGGCGGCGCGAACGTCAGCTCCACCGTGCCGGTCGTCCCCGGGTAGAGCCGCAGCGACGGCGGCTCCACCGTGGTCCAGGGCGAGAGATCACCGACTGGCTCGAAGCGGTACTCGTCGACGATGTCACCGGTGTTGCGCACCTTGAGCCGCACCGTGGTGCTGCTGCCGGGGTCGACGGTCGCGGAGGCGGGTTCTAGAGAAGTCCAAAGGCTCACGCCTCGACGCTAGGAGAGCCTGCCCGGCCCGTCAGGAGTCCGCGGGGCACACCTGGTTGCCTGGAGGGGCAGCGGCCTGTGCTCGCCGGCCCGTCCCACCTCCCCGGCTCACCTCATGATTTCGCCGCTGCGTCCGTGCCGTGGTCGGCGATTCCTAGCTCGCCACCACCCCTACCGGGCCGCCTGTCTCCCGGACAGGGCCGCAGGGGCAGCCATACGGGCAACGAATCGGGCGGGGTCAGGCAGGGACCCGGAGCCGACCGCCCGAGAACTGCCTTTGCGGGCAACGGCGTTGCCCGGCAACCGGCACCGGAGGACATTCCGGCGGGGCTTTGCACCGGCCAGGCTGAGGAAGTCCCGTTTCGTAGCCCGAGGAGAGCAGAGCATGCCGTCCTACTTGTCGCCCGGCGTCTATGTCGAGGAGGTGGCCGGCGGTTCGCGCCCGATCGAGGGGGTGGGCACCTCCGTGGCGGCCTTCGTCGGACTCGCGCCGTCAGGACCGCTGAACGAGCCCACGCTGGTGACCAACTGGACTCAGTACGTCGCCGCCTTCGGTGACTTCACCGGCGGCTACTACCTGGCGCACTCCGTCTACGGCTTCTTCAACAACGGCGGGTCCGCCGCGTACGTGGTCCGGGTGGGCGGCTCCACCGACGGCTCGCGCGGTGACGGCGAGTCCCCCGCCGCGGTGAACGGCGCGGCACCTGCCGCCGCGCTGCCCGCCGCCGAGGCGAAGCAGCTCGGCGCGTTCTCCGTGGCGGCCACGGCGCAGGGCGCGAACGGCCCGCTGAGCGTGGAGGTCGCCGACCCCGAGGGCGAAGGCCCCGCGGAGCGCTTCAAGCTGGTCGTCAAGAGCGGCGACAAGCCGGTCGAGACCTTCGACGTCAGTGCAAAGAAGGGCAACCGGACCTACGTCGTCACCCAGGTCAAGGAGCGCTCCAAGCTCATCACCGTGACGGAGAACGCGTCCGGGGCGCAGCTCACACGGCCGGAGAACCAGACCGTCGCCCTGCCCGCGCCTCCCGCCGCCGCCCCCGTCCCGGCGCCCGTGGAACAGGACACGTCCGCACACCCCGGCCCGGCCCAGTACCTCGGTGACTCGGCCGACCGCACCGGCTTCGGCGGCCTGGAGGCCATCGACGAGATCTCCATGGTGGCCGTCCCCGACCTCATGGCCGCCTACCAGCAGGGCTCGATCGACCTGGAATCCGTCAAGGCCGTGCAGCTCGGGCTCATCGCCCACTGCGAGCTGATGGGGGACCGGGTCGCGGTCATCGACCCGCCTCCGAGCCTGAATGCCCGTCAGATCCGGGTGTGGCGCCAGGAGACGGCCGGCTACGACTCCAAGTACGCGGCCCTGTACTACCCCTGGCTCAAGACCTTCGACCCGGCATCGGGCAAGTCCCGCATGATGCCGCCCAGCGGACACATCGCCGGCATCTGGGCCCGCAACGACTCCGAGCGCGGTGTGCACAAGGCCCCCGCCAACGAGGTCGTACGCGGCGCCGTCGACCTGGAGCTCCAGATCACCCGCGGCGAGCAGGACCTGCTCAACCCCATCGGCGTCAACTGCATCCGTGCCTTCCCCGGCCGCGGGATCCGCGTCTGGGGCGCGCGCACCCTGGCCTCCGACCCCGAGTGGCGCTACCTGAACATCCGCCGGTACTTCAACTACCTGGAGGAGTCGATCCTGATCGGCACCCAGTGGGTGGTGTTCGAGCCGAACGACCACGCGCTGTGGGCCCGCATCCGGCGCAACATCTCGGCGTTCCTGGTCACCGAGTGGCGCAACGGCGCGCTCTTCGGCCAGCGGCCCGAGGAGGCGTACTACGTCAAGTGCGACGAGGAGACCAACCCGCCGGAGTCCGTCGACCTGGGCCGGGTCGTGTGCGAGATCGGCGTCGCCCCGGTCAAGCCCGCTGAGTTCGTGATCTTCCGCCTGGCTCAGTTCTCCAGCGGAGGCGGGGAGTTGGACGAGTAGGCCGCCGTCCGACCCCACCCTCGTACGCCATCGCCACGAAGCCCTAGAAGGACAGCGATTCCATGAGTCTCATGCAGGGTGACTCCCTCACCTCACACAACTTCGGTCTGCAGATCGACGGCGTGATGGTCGAGTACCTCCAGGAGGTCAGCGGCCTGACCCTCGAACAGGACATCATCGTCAGCCAGCAGAACACCGCGCAGGGAAAGATCGACATCAACATCCTGCCGGGCGTGAAGAAGAACGGGCAGTGCACCGTGGTGCGCGGCATGACCCAGTCGTC
The DNA here is from genome assembly GCF_042667685.1 of Streptomyces sp. NPDC057302. NCBI lineage: Bacteria > Bacillati > Actinomycetota > Actinomycetes > Kitasatosporales > Streptomycetaceae > Streptomyces > Streptomyces sp. NPDC057302. The sequence goes on from NZ_JBHUZJ010000109.1 coordinate 7,945, forward strand.
CGCGTTCACGCAGTGGATCAACGACTCGATCAACGGCCAGATGAGCACGGCCCGCAAGAACGCCTCCATCATCATGATGGATTACCAGGACAACCCGGTGAAGCGGTACAACCTGCGCAACGCCTGGTGCAACAAGATCGACGCCAGCAGCCTGAAGGCCGGCGAGGCCGCCGTGCTCACCGAGACCGTGACCATCGTCTTCGAAGAACTGGTCATCGAGTAATGCGTCGTAAGGCTGTCGGCACGCCGGACGGCGGCACCGTGATCGCGGCGCCCCCGGCCACTCAGACCGCGGCGGCGGGAGCGGAGTCCCCCGCTCCGTCCCCCGCCGCCGCTCCGACCGACAACACACCGCAGGTCCTGCGCACGGAGTTCCCCTTCCAGCTGCCACGCGGATACGTGGACGAGGCGGGCACCGTGCACCGCGACGGCGTGATGCGTCTGTCGACGGCACGGGACGAACTGATCCCGCTGCGTGACGTCCGCGTCCAGGAGAACCCGGCGTACCTGTCGGTGGTTCTCCTGGGCCGGGTCATCACGCGCCTGGGTTCGCTGCCTTCGGTGCACGACGGGACGGTGGAGAGCATGTTCGCCTCCGACCTGGCGTTCCTCCAGGACTTCTACCGCCAGATCAACGCCGAGGGGCACACCCGCGCCGCCGTGCAGTGCCCGCACTGCTCCGAGCCGTTCGAGGTGGAACTCGGCGGGAGCCGCCTGGGGGAATCGTGACGTACGCGACCGACCGACTGCACGAGGAGATCGCGTACGTCGCCTACCACTTCCACTGGAACCTGGAGACGATCCTGGACCTGGAACACCACGACCGCCGCCGCTACGCGGACCAGATCGCGTCCTTCGTGACGCTCGCCGGTGCGGAGGGCTGAGGGGTGGGATTCTTCGACCGGTTGCGGGGCGGGGGAATGGATGCGGGTGCGGGGGCGGGTGTCGGTGCGCGCGATGGTGCTGCCGGTGCTGATGCCGTGGGTGATGACCGTGGCGTCGGGGGTGGCGACGATGCCGTAGCCGTCTCGGGCGCGTGGGCCGGGCTGCCGCCGATCCAGCGGGCCGTGCGCGACGGCGGGTCCGGTGTCGCGGACTCCGCGTTCGGCAGGCGGCTGCCCACGTGGCAGAACCCGTCGTTCACGGCGGCGTCGTCCCGCACCGGCGTCCTGGACGAGGCGTCGTCGAGCAGCCTGCTCTCCTCCGTCTCCTCTTCGCCTACCGCGGCATTGAGCAGCACGGCGCGGCCGGTCACGGGGCTCGAGAGGGCCGGGGGTGCGGCGCCCTGGACGCCGTCGTCGCCGTCTCCGTCGGCGCGGCCCATGCGGGTGGCGCCGCTACGGGAGGTGCAGCGGGCCGAGGCGAGGCCTGCCCCCGCTCCGGAGGCATCCGGGGCAGGGCCAGGGGCGTCGGGGAGGTCAGGTGTGGGCGGAGGGGCGAAGGGGTCTGCCGCATCCGTAGCCGCATCCGCATCCCGTCGATCGGTGGGGGGCGCGGGGCCGGTGGTGTCGACCGCCGGGCGCACCACTTCCCCGTCTTTGGGTCGCGCAGGGCGGCCGGGGCCCGCGGAATCTGCTCTGTCTTCCGCGGGAGCTGGCGTTACGGGGCCGGCGTCGGCGCGGAGGCCGGTGCCGGTGGCGGCGCCCTTGCCGGTGCAGCGTGCTGCGGCGCCCGGGGTCCGGAGCGCGGGCGCGGGCGCGGGCGCGCCTGGCGGTGTCCGGAGTTCTGGAGCGCCCCGGGTGACCGGGGCGCAGCGGCCTGGGAGTTCTGAGGTGCCGGGTTCCGGCCGAGAGGGGACTGTGCCGCAAGCCGTGCAGCGCTCGCGTGCCGTGCAGGAGGGGAATGGGGCGTCGGTAGTCATGCCGTCCCGTGCACCGAGCGCTGCACCGCCGTCGCTCTCTCCCACTCCCGCCCGTGGGGTACATGTGACGCCCACCCCGGCGGCCGCCGCGCCGCTGGTCGCCACGCGGCCTCCGGCCCTGACCAGGGCGCAGGCCGCGCCTACGGCAGTGCAGCGCCGTGTCCTGCCCGTGGCCCGGCAGGGGGCTGCGCCGGTGCAGGGTGCTGTCGGTAATGGGTCGAGGGTTGCGCCGGGCGGTGGGGGAGAGGAACGAGGGGGAGGCGAAGTGCCTTCCCCCTCAGGGCCGTTCACGGATACTTCGTCCGCGCCTGAGCCGAGTGCTGTGTCCGCGCCTGAGTCGAATACTGTGTCCGCGCCTTCGGCTGCCGTGCCGTCGCTTGCGGCCTCGGCGAGTGCCGCTGCACCAGCCGCCGCAGAGGGGACTGACCGGAACCGGCCGTCCCCTGCGGGGTCAGTGGTGCAGCGGGCGACGCAGAGTCAGCAAAGCCCTGCGCCGTCCGCCTCCTCACGTCCCTCTCCGTCCGCCCCGCTTGTGGCGGCGCCTGACTCTCGTACGGCAGGAAGCAATTCCCGTACCGAGAAGCGAGGTTCGCGTGCTGAGGCAAGCAACTCGGCTGCCACGATGGAGACCACCCGTGCGGAAGCACCTAACCTCACAAGCCAGCCGTCGAGTTCGGCCGCGCATGGACTATCCGTGAGCCGCCAGCCCTCGACGGTCCAGCGCGGCGCAACACGCAAGGTCCTCCGCCCGGGTCTCGGCGCTCCGGTCACCTCCGACGCCCTGCCCGAGGCACGGACGTCCGCACCACCTTCGCCCACGCCCCCCGCGTCGGCACACTCGGGCCCGACCGCTGCCTCCGACGTACCCACAACTCCCGCCGGGCCGCCTGCGAACCAGGCCTCCACGCTGCCCGCCCGCGAGGTCCAGCGCTCCACGGCTCCCGTGACCGGGCCCGCCCCGCGTGGCCGCACCCCGCTCGGCGCGCCGCTCACCGCCCCGCCTCCGGGTGCCGTACCGCTCACGAATTCTCTGGAGCGGGGGCCTGCCCAGTCCCGCAGTGGTGACCGCACGGCTCCGTCACCGGTTCAGCGCGCCGTTTCCTCCCACGCGCCCTCCACACCGACCGGCGCGGCACGCCCCCACGCCTCTACGCCGACGCATCGGATCGCCGCATCCGGCGAGCTCAACGCACCCGACGAGTCCGTCCCGACGTCAAGGCCCGCGCCGCGCACCGACATCCCGAGGCAGACCTCGAACACGCCCGGACCCACCGACTCGACGGTGCCGCCCCTCCAGCGAGCTGTCACACCCAACTCGCCCACCGCGCCTACTCCCGCACAAGAGCCCGCGACACCCCCAGCCCCGCCGTTGCAGCCCACCACCCCGTCTACCGGATACGCCCCGAACCCGGGTTCCGTACCGCGCACTGGCACCACGAAGCCAACCCCCGACGCAGCACTTCCCACCAGCTCGACGGCGCCGCAGCCGGCCAGACGGCCTGTACCCGGCTCACCTGCCGGCCCCTCGCAGCCGACCGCGGGGACCTCAAGGCCCACCAGTTCAACAGAGCCGCCGCCCGTGCAACGGGCCGTACGGAACTCGCCTGCCGCCCCTTCGAATCAGGCCCCCGGAGCGCCTCACGCCACCACCCCCGCCGTACCCCCCGTGCAGCGCGCCATCACCACACCCAATCCGCCACCTGTGCCTGTGTCCGCGCCTGCCCCTGCCCCGGCACGGAACGCAGCACTGCCCGCCGAGCCTGCCCCGACACAACGCCCCCGTACCCCTCACTCCAACACCACCACGCTCCCGCCGGTCCAACGCACCACCCCGCCCACCGCACCGGCCGTCCCGTCCCGCGAGGCCGCCGTACCGCACACGAGTACTCCGACGAAGGCACCGCAACCCGCATCCCCCCGGCCGAACGCCACGGCGGCGCTGCCGAGCCAACGACCCACCGGACCAACGGCGGTCACACCCCCTGCCAAGTCCACCACTCCGGTGGCAGCCCGTGCCGTCCAACGGACTACGGCCCCCCAGTCCCCCCTCCCCGTAGCCCGCCTCATCGCCCCCTCTACACAGTCCCGGGCAACTCCCCATCAGCCCCTGCCCATCGCCCGCGCAGGCGGCACCACCGGTCCAAGCACCGGCGGAGGCCCAGTCGTCCAGCGAGGTTTCCGTTCTGCGACCCGTGCCGCGACGCGTTCGGCGACCGAGACGCTCGCCGCCTCCGCCGCGGCCACCGTCGCGAACACCCTGGGACGTATCCGGCCCCGCAGTCAGGGCCAGCAGGAGCAGGAGGGAGCCGAGGACGACCCGCTGCCGTTCCCGCCCGACAGGAACACGGCTTCGGCGACCTCATCCGCCACCGGGAGCTCGCCGCCGCCCGGGTACACCCGGGTGCCCAAGGGGACGTTCGACCCGAAGGACCTCACGGACTTCCAGATCGACGAGCTCGTGCACCGCATGATCGGCCGCATCACACGCCTCGTCCGCACCGAACTCCGTATGGACCGCGAACGCATCGGCAGGCTCCGCGACGACCGCCGCTGAACGCACGCACCCCACGCCCCGCAGCAGAAGAAGCAGCCAGAGCAGCAAGAGCAGCAACGACAGAAAGGCCCACCCTCGATGCCCCGCCAGGACCCGGGTTCCACGATCTGGTTCAGCCTCTCCATCGACGGCCAGAGCCTCGGTTACTTCAACGGGTGCGAGGGGCTTTCGACGCAGGTGGAGATCGAGCAGCGCCAGGAGGGCGGGAACAACGGGTTCGTCTGGCAACTGCCCTCCCGCGTCACCTTCTCCACCATCCGGCTCACCCGCCCCCTCACCCCGGACACCACGAAGGTCGCCAAGTGGATCTCCTCCGTGCAGACGGGCATCAAACGGCCCACCGCCGAGATCGCGGCGCTGCGTGCGGACGGGTCGGAAGTGGCGCGGTGGGGGCTGATCGACGTGCTTCCCGTCAGCTGGCAGGGGCCCCGGCTCGACCCCGGCAGCCCGGCGGTCGCCACGGAGGTCCTGGAGATCGCCCACCACGGGTTCACGGACTGAGGGACCGGACAGAGCAGGGGCACCGCGGTCCGTGAGAGGGACCCGGGAGTCCGGAGCAAGGAGCAGGAGACACCCACATGCCCAAGAGCAAAGGCGCAGGCAAGAGCCTCGTGCGCGCCAGCCTCGCCATCCATGAGCCGCCCGTCGGCATCAGCACCACGCCGGGCGGGCTCATCAGGACGTTCGCCTTCGACTTCAACCCGGCGCAGCTGACCATCGGCCGCCGCGCCAACTGGACGGTGACCCCGACCGCGAGCAACCGGGACGGCGCGATGCCGGAGTTCATGGGTTCGGAGCAGCGCGAGATGAACGTGGAGATCTTCCTCGACTCCTCCGACAGGCCGACGAGCAACCAGGTCCTGAAGAAGGTTCAGGCGCTCCTCGACTGCTGCGGGGTGACCGCCAAGAGCAAGAAGGCCGACCAGCCGTCGCCGCCGTGGGTGATCTTCCAGTGGGGGGCGTTCACCACGGCCCGCTTCACCGCGTACGTCAGCTCCGTCGACGCCTCGTACACCCTCTTCGGCACCTCGGGCGTGCCCATCCGGGCCACCTGCCAGCTGCGGTTGCACGAGATCCCCAGCGATCCCTCGGGGCAGAACCCGACCTCAGGCGCGCTCACCGCGCAGCGCGTGCACCGGGTCGTCGCCGGTGACTCGTTGCAGTCGCTCGCCTGGCGTGAGTACGGCGACGCCACCGTGTGGCGGGCCATCGCCGAGGCCAACGGGATCGACGACCCGTCCACCCTCACCTCCGGCACCGAACTGGTGCTGCCCGCATCGCAGGAGGTGGGTCGCTGATGGCCAACACCGCCTTCTCCAGCATCATGAAGGTGAAGCTCGGCGGGGCGAAACTCCCCGACGAGTACGCCCGGATGCTCGTCGACGGCTGGGTCGACCAGGGCGCCGGGGTGCCGGCCGCGTTCCGTCTCACCTTCCGCGACCCGTACCGCCTGCTCCTCAAAGAGCTCAACGTGAAGTTCGGCACCGAGGTGGTGCTGACCCCGGTGGCCGACGGGCAGGGCTCCGGCGAACCGCTGCTCACCGGTGAGGTCACCGCCCTGGAGGCCGACTACGACGGCACCGGATCCTTCACCGTCATCCGTGGCTACGACCTCGGGCACCGCTTCCTGCGCCGGCGCCGCGTGGTCGCGTACACGAACGAGACGGCGTCCTCGATCGTCCGGAAGCTGGCCGGCCTCGCGGGTGTGCCCGTCGGGAGGATCGAGTCGTCCGGCGCGAGCTATGAGTTCATCAGCCAGGCCAACGTCACCGACTGGGACTTCATCGGCCGCCTCGCGGACGAGAACAAGATGGTGATGTCCCTGGACGCCAAGGGCAAGTTCAACTTCCTCTCGCCCAAGCCCTCCTCGGGTGCGCCCTCCCCGAAGAGCGCGCGCAGCGAGAAGAACCCCCTCGTCCTGAAGTCCGGCACGGACATCCTGCGTCTGCGGACCTCCGTGACCGCCGCCGACCAGGTGGCCGAGGTGGAGGTGCGTGGCTACGACGTCGCCAACGCGCGCGAGATCGTGGAGACGTCCCGCCGCGCCAACAACCCCGTCTTCTCCATCGGTTCATCGCCCAAGAAGGCCGCGGGGGCCTTCAAGAAGACCAAGCTCGTGCAGACCTCGATGCCCTACGACAAGCGGCCCGAGGTCAAGCACGCCGCCGACGCCCTCTTCGACGACGTGTCCTCCTCCTTCTCCGAGCTCGAGGTCATCGTCCACGGCAACCCCAAGCTGCGCCCCGGCGTGCCCGTGGCGCTCGCCGACGTCGGCTGGCCCTTCCAGGGCAAGTACACGACGACCTCCGTGCGGCACGTGTTCGGCAACGGCCAGCGCTACGAGTCCTGGGTGACTGTCAGCGGGCGCCAGTGGCGGTCCCTGTACGGGCTCACCTCGGGCGGCGGGGAGAGCGAGCCGCGGCTGCCCGGTGTGGCCAACGCCGTCGTCACTGACGTCGACACCAAGGACGAACAGGCCCGCGTGAAGCTGAAGTTCCCGTGGCTGGACGACACCTACGTCAGCGACTGGACGCGCTGTGTGCAGCTCGGCGGGAAACGCGGCGGTGGCATCTTCCCGCTGGACGTGGGCGACGAGGTCCTCGTCGGTTTCGACCGGGGCGCGCTCGATCACCCCTTCGTGATCGGCGGGCTCTACAACGGCAAGGACAAGCCGACCCGGAACAAGGCCCCGCTGTACTCCGGGGCACGTAACCAGGCCAGCCGTCACACCATCTCCGACCGCACCGGCAACCGCGTCGACCTGCTCAGCCAGCGCGTGGGCAGCAACCGGGGCGTGCGGCTCTCCACGGGCGACGACAAGCTGACCGTCCACCTGGACCGTGCCAAGACCGAGATCACCGTGGACAGCAGGGGTTCGGTCACCATCAAGGGCAGCCGTTCCGTGTCCGTCCGGGCGGGGACGGACCTCACGCTGCGCGCCGGACGCAACGTGTCCATCCAGAGCGGCGGGATGCTCAGCCTCCGGGCCGGGAGCGCCGTCAACGTGAACGCGGGCGGCGGCGGATTCAGCGTCAACACGTCGTTCTTCAACGTGCGGGCGGCCGGCATGGCCTCCCTCATCGCGACGGGCGGGGTCACGGTGAACACCGTCGGGGCGATGGCGCTCACCTCCGGCGCCACGATGGCCCTCAACTCGACCAACATCGGCCTGAACGGTGTGGTCCTGGTCAACAGGAAGCCGCTGCCCTTCTGATGACCCCGACCACTCATGAGACCCACACCACCCCGCATCCCGAGAAAGGACCGGTGATTCCCTGATGGCCGAACAGTTCGTCGGCTCCGGCTGGGCGTTCCCGCTGCGCATCGGCCCCACCGGGGGCATCGCCCTGGTCAGGGGGGAGCGCGAGGTCGAGGAGGCCATCCGGCTCGTCCTCGCGACCTCCCCCGGGGAGCGGCCGATGCGCCCGGAGTTCGGCTGCGCCATCCACGACCTGGTGTTCGCGCCGGTCAACGAACAGACCGCGGGACGCATCCAGCACGAGGTCCATCTGAGCCTGGACCGCTGGGAGCCACGCATCGAGGTGCACGAGGTCGAGGTCACCGCGGGCGAGGACCAGAACGTGCTCTACATCGACGTGCGGTACGCGATCCGCGGCACCAACAACCCGCGCAGCCTCGTCTTCCCCTTCTACGTCATTCCCTCCCACGAGGAACCGGGGGCCGCGGAGACGTCCGACGGCCCCGGTGCCTTCCCCGAAAGCGACCGCTGATGCCCCTGCAGAGCCCGAACCTCGACGACCGCCGCTTCCAGCAGTTCGTCGACGACGCCAAGCGCTACATACAGCAGCGCGCCCCGGAGTGGACCGACCACAACGTCTCCGACCCCGGCGTCACCCTCGTCGAGACGGTCGCGCACATGGCGGACCAGATCGTCTACCGCCTCAACCGCGTCCCGGAGAAGAACCACCTGGCCTTCCTCGACCTGGTCGGCATCACGCTGTTCCCGCCGTCCGCCGCGCGTACCGACGTGACCTTCTGGCTGTCCGCGCCGCGTGACGAGCCGGTGGCCGTGCCCGTCGGCACCGAGGTGACCACGCTGCGCACCGAGACCGAGGACGCCGTCGTCTTCGCCACCGAGCACGCCCTGCGCATCGTCCCGAGCATGCTGCGGCACCTGATGGTGCAGCGCCGCGGGGAGCCCGTCACCGACCGCACCGCCGACCTCGCCGAAGGCAGCGACGTACTGTGCTTCACCGAGGCCCCGGCCCCCGGCGACTGCCTGCTGTTCGGCCTGACCGCCGCCGTCCCGCACTGCGCGATCGCCCTCGAACTCGACAGCCGCGTCGACGGCGTGGGCGTCGACCCCCGCCAGCCCCCGCTGGTCTGGGAGGCGTGGACGGCGGACGGCTGGCAGCCGTGCGAGGTACACCGGGACGGCACCGGCGGCCTCAACCGGCCCGGCGACGTGGTCCTGCACCTGCCCGGCGGCCATGTCCTGTCCCGCAACGGCGGCCACGAGGCGGGCTGGCTGCGCTGCCGCGTCACCGAACCGCTGCCCGACCAGCCCTTCTACACCACCTCGCCGACCGTGCGCTCCGGCGACGCCTGCACCATCGGCGGCACCACCCGCGTCGTGCACGCGGACACGGTGTACGACGAGGCGCTCGGCGAGGCCACCGGACTGCCCGGCCAGCGGCTGCGGCTCGCCCACGCGCCCGTCGTCGGCGACGACCCGCCGGTACTGCTCCAGAGCGCCGAGCACAACGGCTGGGAGGACTGGCAGGTGGTGCGCAACTTCGCCGAGTCCCGCCCCGACGACCGGCACATCACCCTGGACGCGGCCACCGGCGACATCGCCTTCGGCCCCGCCGTCCGCGAGGCCGACGGCTCCCTGCGCCAGTACGGCAGGGCCGCCCCCAAGGGCGCCGTCATCCGCGCCCGCCGCTACCGCACCGGCGGCGGCCGGGCCGGCAACGTCGCCCGCGGCGCCCTGAGCGTGCTGCGCAGCTCCATCCCGTACATCACCTCGGTCGTCAACCGCGAGGCCGCGCACAGCGGCGTCGACGGCGAGACGGTCCAGGAGGCAAAGGTCCGCGCCCCCATCACGCTGCGCGCCCAGGAGCGGGCCGTGACCCTGCGCGACTACGAGGAACTCGCCCGCCGGGCCGCTCCGGAGACCGCCCGCATCACGTGTCTGGAGGGCAAGCCCGACGAGCACGGGGCGCACGCGGTGCGCCTCCTGGTCGTGCCGCAGGCCGTGCCCGACCCCGGTGGGCGGCTGCGGTTCGAGCAACTCGTGCCCGGCGACGCCCTGTTGGACCGCATCACCCGCCACCTCGACGAGCGTCGCCTCATCGGCACCCGGCTCGCCGTGGGACCGCCGTACTACCAGGGCATCACGGTGGTGGCCACGGTGCACGCGTTCCGCGGGGTGGAGACCGACCGCGTCCGGCGCGCCGCACACGACGCTGTCTACCGCCACCTCGACCCGCTCACCGGTGGCGCGGACGGCAGGGGCTGGCCGTTCGGCCGTCCCGTCCAGACGGGCGAGATCTTCGCGGTCCTCCAGCGGGTGCCCGGCGTGGAGCTGGTCGACGAAGTCGTCCTGCACCCTGCCGACCCCCTGACCGGCAAACGCGGCGACCGCACCGACCGCATCGACCTGGAACCGTCCGCCCTGGTGTTCTCCTTCGACCACCGCGTACGGGTGATCGGGGACGCCTCGTGAGGACGACTCGGCGCCATCCGCACCGGCATTCCGGCGGCCGCTCATGAGGGGCTCCGTCGACGGCCTCGGCTCCTCCGCGCCCCTCGGCATGATGCTCCCGGCCGTCTTCGCCGACGACGACCTGGCCCAGCACTTCGTCGCGGGCCTCGACGAGGTCATGGCGCCGATCCTCAACGTCCTCGACTGCCTGGACAGCTACTTCGACCCCGCGCTCGCCCCGATCGACTTCGCCCAGTGGCTCAGCATCTGGGTGGGCGCGGAGACGGACGGCATCGAGTCCGATGCACGGCTGCGCGCCGCCGTCGCCGCCGCTGCCGCGCTGCACCGGGTGCGGGGCACGCGACAGGGCCTGTCGGAGGCGGTGCGTCTCGCGTTCGGCACCGCACCGGAGATCACCGAGAGCGGCGGAGCGGCGTGGAGCGCGCGCCCTCGCGGCCCGATCCCCGGCAGCCCCCGCCCCCAACTGCACGTGGCGCTGCGGCTGCCCGATCCGACACCGGCGGACACCCACCGCCTGGACGCGCTCGTGGCCGCCACCCGCCCCGCCCACATGCCCTACACCGTCACCGTCACGGTCGCCGAAAGGACTCTGGAGTCATGACCAGGCAGAACTGCACCGAGTGCGACGCCCGCGTGGAACCCGGTCAGTCGTTCTGCGACGCCTGCGGTGCCGTCCTCAGCTGGGATCCGGCCGGGGCGCGCACCGGGTCGGCGTCGGCCGCGGATCCGGGTGCCCACGCCGGCTCCGGGCCGGGCTGGGACGGCTTCGCCCGCTCGTCCCGACCGGCGCCCCCCGAGGCCGACCCGGCGGGCGCCGCCCCCGTCACCGGGCCGGTGCCGGCTCCGGCCACCGACCTGCGGGCCAGCGGCTCCGGCCTGCCCCTTCGGCCCGCCGCTCCAGAGCCCGCGGCCACCGAGGAGAGGCACCCCACTCCAGGCGCCCCCTCACCCGAACCTCACGCCCACAACCCGGACTTGACCGACACGGCGCCAGGCGGGCAGGTGCCCGCGTACACCCCCGGCCCGGACACCGTCCGTTCCCTCCTGGTGCCCGTCGCGGACCCGCAGGCCGCACCGCCGCCCCCGTCCGTGAATCCGGTCCTGCCCGGGCGGCCCGACGCCGAGCGTCCGCACGTGCGCGTGCCCGGACAGCAGCCCCAGGCAGGCAACGGCCCGCCGTGCCATTGGTGCGCCACCCCGAACCGCCCCGACCGGCACTTCTGCGCCCGCTGCGCGATGCCGCTCGCCGAGAGCGGCGACCAGACGACCGGTCCGCTGCCGTGGTGGCGCCGCCTCATGGGCCCCGGCCGCAACCAGACCCCCTGGGCGGGCGAACGCCCCCGGCTGCGCCGCGTGCTCGACCACATCGGCTCCTGGATCACCTGGGCCGTCGTCCTGACGCTGCTCATCTTCGCCGCGGTGAACCTCTCCGACGGCATCCAGGCCACGCGCGACCACTTCGCCAAGCGCGCTCCGGTCGAGCCGGACGCGATCCGCGCCTCGAACGCGTACGCGGGCCATGGGGCGAAGCTGGCCTTCGACAAGCTCAACAACACCTGGTGGGGCCCGGGGGTCGCGGAGTCGGGCCAGGGGGAGTGGATCGAAGTGCGCTTCACCCAGCCGACCCGGCTGCTCGACGTCATCATCACGCCGGGTGTGTCGACCCGCGCCGACCAGCTAGGCAAGTCGGCCCTGCCGCACCGCGTCAAGGCCACGGTCACCAAGAAGGACGGCTCCACCGCTACCCGCGACCTCACCTTGGACCCGGGCCCGGGCGGCCAGCGCCGCTCCTTCCGGGTCGGCGAGGTCACCCGGGTCCGCTTCACCATCGAGTCGGCCCACGCCGCCTCCGCCAGCAAGCAGGTGGCCATTGCCGAGGTCGAACTCTTCGGCCGGTCCAACGGCAGCCGGACCTGAGCGGGCGAGCCTCCGTTCAGACGTCCGTCAGTCGAGGACCACCATCTCCCGCCAGCAGACCGCCAGGTCCCTGTGGAGGTCCTCCCTGCGTTGGAAGCCCGGGGGAATGGGGGCGTTGGCGTCGAAGTAGAAAGCCATGGAGAGCAGTTGGGCGCCCATGTGCGTCGTCTTCAGGTGGTTCTGGAGTTTGTCCACGTCCACCGCGATTTCCTTGAGGAAGGCGGGCTTGACGTACTCGGTGGCGCGCAGGGTCTTCAGCTCGACGATGATCCGCTCGCCCGGCACGGTGCTGGAGCCGTTGAGCAGCAGGTCACTGCGCTGCTTGCCGTCGAAGACGAACTGTTCCCGCCGTACGTCCAGAGTCGAGTCGTACGCCCGCAGATTGCCCGCGAGCTCGGCCTGCAGCCACCACTCCCAGCCCCAGTCGAGGAGCTGAACGCGCTGGGCCCGGGCGCCGTTCTCACGCATCCAGGCGAAGACGAAGTCCCGGAACTGCGGAACCGTGATCGACGGCATGTGGTCCCCCTCGGTTGTCGGTATGTGCCTCCCCAAGGGGTCTACTGCGCGGCGGGACAGCCGTCCATCGTAAGGACCGAAGCGGACCGGACCCCGCCGCGCCGGGCGGGGTCCGGTCCGCCTGTGTCAGCGTCCGAGGAACGCGTCGTACACGGCCAGCTTGGAGATGTTGCCCTGCTGGTCGACGATCTCGGCGCGCAGCGCGACCCCCTTGCCCTTGGCGGGTGCGCGCAGGGACGCCCTGTCGTGCTTCAGACGCAGCTTCTGCCAGGTGTCTCCGCTGTCATAAGAGGCCTCCACCGTGAGGGACTTGTACTTCTTCCCCGCCGCGGCGCCCTGGACCTCCACCGGCATCGACAGCTTCTTCCCTGCCTTGGCCTGCGACTGAAGGTCCACGTCCGGGCGGAAGCGGACCGTGGAGGCGGGTAGATCCTTGTCGCCGTCCTTGGAAGAAAAGGTCCAAGAGGCGTCGATGCGCGTGGCCACGCGCGCGATCTTCGGGTCGCGCGTCTGTGAGGTGCTCAGTGTGTACGCGCCGTCCTCGGCCGGCACCGGGAACGAGGCGAAGGCGAGCTTGTCGTCGCTGTCGGACAGCTTCACGCCGTCGCGGTGGAGGGTCGTGCGTACGGTCTCCACCTCCACGGAGCCCTCGTGGTCCGCACCGTCCGAGAACATGCTCAAGAACGCGTAGAGCGTGTTCTGCGAGCGGATGAGGGAGTGCCGCTCGTCGAGGACCGGTCCGATGACACCTGCGTTGAAGTTCTCGACATAGGTACGCCTTGGCCGGTAGGTGGCGTTGCTCAGGTGATAGCTGGCGTCGGTCAACCGCCAGCCGTTGGGCAGCTCGTCGCCGAGTTGTTCCATGAAGGTGCTCCACTGCGCGCCGTCGGCCGTGGAGACGTAGAGACGTTGAGTGCTCGGAGCGGCCAACGGCATCCGGCCCGCCGCGTATCCGAGCAGGGAGCCCTTCAGTCCGCCGATCGTCGCGAGGTAGGCGTCCTTGCCCGGCGCGGCCTCGCCCAGACCGGCCTTCACGGTGGCCAGCTCGCGGCGGCCCGCGTGCCGCTCGTAACCGGTCGCCAGACGGCTGAGAGGCCCTCCGTACACCAGCGAGTACTGCGTGTCCTCGCCCTTGGTGAAGTCGGCGTCCCACAGCTGCTGCAGCGAGCCGTCGCTGATCTCGGGGCCGAGGTGGGCGACGCGGACGTTCTCGTACGTGTCGAGCTGCCAGCCGAACCGGTAGTTCGTGTACCCCTTCTTGACCTCGTAGATCATGTACGCCTGCTGCGCCTGGGCCTTGCGGTCGGGCACGGTGATGTCGACCGGCTCTGCGGTACGGGCGTCCAGCGTGACCTTCTGGTCCTCGTTCACCACCAGCTTCGGCTGGGCGATCCAGTCCAGGCCCTTGGCCGGGTCGGCACGGTCGGCCAGGACCACGCCCTGCACGTTGTACTCACCCACCGGCAGCCGCACGGTGGTGGAGTCACTCTTCTCGTCGAGCGTGAACTCGGTGCCCGCGGCCTCGCCGGTCAGGCCCGTCACGTACGTCTGGAAGTACGCGGCCTGCTTGCCGTCACGGCCCAGATGGTCCAACTCGACCGCATACGAGGGGACTTCACGCTTGACCGTGAACGCGCTGCGGACGGCGCTCGGGTCCGTGCCGCCGGTGCCGGTGGCGAGGACGGCACCGGAGTACTGCCCGTCGGGCGCATCGACCTTGGTGTCGGCGCTCACGGTGACCTCGGCCGTTCTGCCGGCCGGGACGGTGACCTGCGCCGGACTGACCTTGAACATGCCCTCCGGGGCGGCCTTGCCCTCCGGCCCGGTGCCGCTCGCCGCCAGGTCCAGGGTGACATCGGCCGGGCCCGAGTTCCGGTAGGTCAGGGTGCGGGTCAGCGGCTTGTCGTCGTCGTGCGGCCAGGCAGCGGTACCGAAGTTCAGCGAGGTCTGCTCCGCGTACACGGTCGACTCGATGGCGCGATCGGCCTGGATCCGGCCGGAGCCCTGGTCGAAGGCCGCGAAGCCGGTGTCCTTGGTGGAGCCGGTGAGTACGCCCTTGAGCTGGGCGGCCTTCCAGTCGGGGTGCTGCTGCTTCAACAAGGCTGCGGAGCCCGCTACATGGGGCGTCGCCATGGACGTACCGGAGATGGTGACGTACCCCTCGGGGTTCTCGCCGTACTCCTGGGCGATGGCGCTCCCGGGGGCGGACGCGGCGGTGATGTCGACGCCCGGCGCGGTCACGTCCGGCTTGATGGCACCGTCGCCGACGCGCGGCCCGCGGCTGGAGAAGTCGGCCATCTGGTCGTCACTGTCGACGGCGCCGACAGTCAGCGCGCTGTCCGCCGCGCCGGGTGTGCCGACGGTTGAGGCGCCCGGCCCTTCGTTACCGGCGGCGACGGCGAACAGGACGCCGTCGGACTCGCTGTAGTGATTGACCGTCTCTTCGAGCGGTTCGACACCAGGGCTGTCCGGTCCGCCCAGACTCATGTTGACGACGTCGGCGCCCTGCGCGACCGCCCAGTCGATGCCCTTGATGATGTCGGACTCGGCCCCGCTGCCGGTGTCGTCGAGGACCTTGGCGTCGATGATGCCCGCGCCCGGAGCCACTCCCTTGTACTTGCCGCCCGACTTCGCGCCTGACCCGGCGACGGTGGAGGCGACATGGGTGCCGTGTCCCTGACGGTCCTTGTTGTCCGGGGAGGTGGAGAAGTTGGACTCGGCGACCTGCTTGCCGGCCAGGTCCGGGTGGGTCTCGTCCACGCCGGTGTCGACGACGGCGACCTTCACGCCCTTGCCGTCGAAGCCCGCCTTCCAGACCTTGTCGGCGCCGATCTGCGGGACGCTGACGTCGAGTTGAGCCTTCAGCGTCGCGTCCAGCCAGATATGGGCGACACCTGGGGCGGCGGTACGCGTGACATCGTTGTCCGGCCGCGTGAGTGACTTCCACAGCGCGGGCAGGCCTGCCGCCGACGTGCTCAGAGCCTCGGCGTTGAGGGCCTTGAGGGTGTGGCGCACTTTGGTGTGGCCGGCTTGGCGCACCTGGGCTCGTGCGGTGGACGCGTCACCCCGGTAGCCGACGATGACACGCAGGCCGCCCTTGTGTGCGGTACGGGCCGCCGCCGTGTCGAGCTGGGCGGCGTCGAAGAGCCGCGCGTCGAGCTTGCCCTGGGCTATCAGGCGCTGGGCGTCCAGCGGTACGGCGAGGGAGCGTTTGCCGTGGTTCTCCAAGCGCACGGGTATCTTCTTGCGCCCCGGCGCGGGGTGGAACGCGCTGACGCGGCCCGCGGTCACCTCGACGATGTCCCCGGTGATCAACTGGACGCGGTGCGGGGGACTTTGCTTGGTGGCGGCAGCTGCGGAGGTGGGGGAGGGGGATGCCGGATGCTCGGCGGCGGCCGGCGTCGTCGCGGCTCCCGCGGTCATCGTGATGACCGCGGTGGCGGTCAGTGCGACGGTGATCGGTCTTTTTGCTGGTCTCTGCACATCGATCCTTGTTCGGGCGGTTGGGCGTTCGTCGCACCCCGGGCGCTGTCGGGCGGAGCTCTGGTGAAACGAGGTTGTATACAGCGCGTGCGGCGTCGGGGGGTGCTCATGCGTGAAATGTCGCTGATGGCAGGGTTGTTGGGCCCCACCGAGTGACTGGTGCAGGCATGAGGAGCTCTTCCTAGCCGTTTGGTATACCGCGAACTTGGGTGCGGCGCAGTACGGATCCAGGAAATGAGGCGACGCGTCGGGAGATGCGGACGGCTATGCCCTTGATGTCCCCGGGGTGG
This sequence comes from Streptomyces sp. NPDC057302, assembly GCF_042667685.1. NCBI lineage: Bacteria > Bacillati > Actinomycetota > Actinomycetes > Kitasatosporales > Streptomycetaceae > Streptomyces > Streptomyces sp. NPDC057302. Next base: position 24,255 of record NZ_JBHUZJ010000109.1, read on the forward strand.
TCACGGGGTCGCCCTGTACGACTTCAGGCGTCAGGGTGGAGAAGGACTCAGTCCTTCTCCACCC
>NZ_JBHUZJ010000110.1:0-23809 GCF_042667685.1 Streptomyces sp. NPDC057302
AGGGCGTGGTAGCCGTCGTGCCGTAGCCGCCGCGGGGGACCGTCACAGCCCCCGCTGGACGCCCGAAGGGCCCCGTACGCGCCGTACGGGGCCCTTCGGGTGTGCCCGGGTGCCGTGTCAGCCGCCGAACTCGTGCAGACCCTTCAGCGCCTGGTCAAGAAGCGCCTGACGCCCGTCGAGCTCCCTCTGGAGCTTGTCCGCCTTGGCGTTGTTGCCCGCCGTGCGCGCCTTGTCGATCTGCTCGACCAGCTTGTCGACGGCGGCCTGCAGCTGACCGGTCAGACCCTCGGCACGCGCGCGGGCCTCGGGGTTCGTACGGCGCCACTCGGCTTCCTCGGTGTCCTGCAACGCCCGCTCCACGGCGTGCATCCGGGCCTCGACCTTCGGCCGCGCGTCACGCGGGACGTGGCCGATGGCCTCCCAGCGTTCGTTGAGCGCACGGAAAGCCGCGCGGGCCGACTTGAGGTCCTTCACCGGGACGAGCTTCTCGGCCTCCTCGGCCAGCTCCTCCTTCAGCTTCAGGTTCTCCGTCTGCTCGGCGTCCCGCTCCGCGAAGACCGAGCTGCGCGCCGCGAAGAACACGTCCTGGGCGCCGCGGAAGCGGTTCCACAGGTCGTCCTCGTGCTCGCGCTGGGCGCGGCCCGCGGCCTTCCACTCGGTCATCAGGTCGCGGTAGCGTGCGGCCGTCGGACCCCAGTCGGCCGACCCGGAGAGTGCCTCGGCCTCGCCGACCAGCTTCTCCTTGGTCTTGCGGGCTTCCTCGCGCTGGGCGTCCAGCGAGGCGAAGTGGGCCTTGCGGCGCTTGGAGAACGCCGAGCGGGCATGCGAGAAGCGGTGCCACAGCTCGTCGTCCGACTTGCGGTCGAGACGCGGCAGACCCTTCCAGGTGTCCACCAGCGCGCGCAGCCGCTCGCCCGCCGCCCGCCACTGCTCGCTCTGGGCGAGCTCCTCGGCCTCGACGACCAGCGCCTCCTTGGAGTGCCTCGCCTCGTCCGACTGCTTGGCCTTCTGGACCTTGCGCTCTTCCCGGCGCGCGTCGACGGTCTCGACGAGCTTGTCCAGGCGCGTGCTCAGGGCGTCCAGATCGCCGACCGCGTGTGCCTCGTCCACCTGCGTGCGCAGGTGGTCGATGGCGGTCATGGCGTCCTTGGCCGACAGGTCGGTCGTCTTCACCCGGCGCTCGAGAAGTCCGATCTCGACGACCAGACCGTCGTACTTGCGCTCGAAGTAGGCAAGGGCCTCATCAGGAGATCCCGCTTTCCACGAACCGACTTCGCGCTCAGTGCCGTCGGCCTTGCGCACGTACACGGTCCCCGTCTCGTCGACGCGGCCCCACGGGTCGCTGCTCACAGCGCCTCCTCCACATGATGCCTGCGCAGGGCCTCGGGCCCCCGGCATCGTCCACAGTTTCGTCACCGCCAACATAGGCGACGCGCGGGGCGGCTGTCCGCATCCCGCGCGTCCGAAGTTTGCCTGCAAGCGGTCAGGATTTCGACACGGTCGCCTTGTTGATGACGACCGTCGCGTTCGGGGTGCCGTCGCCCTGGCCGGTGCTCTCGCCGGCGTCGGCAATCTTCTTGAGCACCTTCATCCCGGAATCGGAAATGGTCCCGAACGGTGTGTAGTCGGGCGGGAGCTGACTGTCCTGGTAGACCAGGAAGAACTGGCTGCCTCCGGTGTCCCGGCCTTCCTTCTTCTGGGCGTTGTACTGGTTGGCCATCGCGACCGTACCCGCCGGATACACGTTCCCCTTCAGCTTCTTGTCCTTGAGGTTCTCGTCCGGGATCGAGTAGCCGGGGCCGCCCTCGCCGGTGCCCTTCGGGTCGCCGCACTGGAGGACGAAGATGCCGCCCGCGGTGAGCCGGTGGCACTTGGTGTGGTCGAGATAGCCCTTGTTCACCAGGAAGTTGAAGGAGTTGACGGTGTGCGGGGCCTTCGCCGCCGACAGGTCGAGGTCGATGTCGCCGCAGGTGGTGCCCAGCTTCATCGCGTAGTCGGCCGACTTGTCGATCGTCAGCGCCGGTTCCTTCTTGAAGCTGAGCGGCTTCACCTTGCCGCTCGCGGGCTTCTCGCAGGGGTCGGCCTTCGTGGTGGGGCTCGCGTTCGCGTTGTCCTTCGGGTTGCCGTCGTCGTCGAAGGCACCTGCCGCGTACGACACCGCGCCACCGGCCACGACCACCGCGAGCGCCGATGCGATCACCGCGTTGCGCATCCGCGCCCTGCGTCGCGCGGCCTCCCTGCGCTGCTGCTGCCGCAAGAACTTCTCCCGGGCGAGCTGACGCCGCCGCTGATCGTTGCTGACCACCGGGTTCTCTCTCCTCTGCGTGGATGACCGCTTCTGTGTGCCCCGTACCGTATATGGGTTAGCTGTGGAATCGGGAGCGCCGGTAGGCTCTGATCTGCCGCGATCCTGCGCGGTCACCTCCGCCGGACTACGAACGAAGGACGATCGTGCTCATTGCCGGGTTTCCCGCCGGGGCCTGGGGCACCAACTGTTACGTGGTCGCCCCCGCCGCAGGCGAGGAGTGCGTGATCATCGACCCGGGCCATCAGGCCACCGAGGGAGTCGAGGACGCACTCAAGAAGCATCGGCTCAAGCCCGTCGCGGTCATCCTCACGCACGGCCACATCGACCACGTCGCCTCGGTCGTCCCGGTCTGCGGGGCGCACGACGTGCCCGCGTGGATCCACCCCGAGGACCGGTACATGATGAGCGACCCGGAGAAGGCCATAGGCCGTTCCTTCGGCGCGCAGCTGCTCGGCGAACTGACCGTGGGGGAGCCCTCCGACGTCAAGGAGCTGACCGACGGCGCGCGGCTGAAGCTCGCGGGGTTCGACTTCTCCGTCGCGCACGCGCCGGGGCATACGAAGGGGTCGGTGACCTTCCAGCTCCCCGAGTCCGCCGAGGTCCCCTCGGTGTTCTTCTCGGGAGACCTGCTCTTCGCCGGCTCCATCGGACGCACCGACCTGCCCGGCGGATCGCAGGCCGAGATGTTCGAGTCGCTGGCGCGCGTGTGCCTGCCGCTCGACGACTCGACCGTGGTCCTGCCCGGTCACAACGAGCACACGACCATCGGCCGTGAGCGCGCCACCAACCCGTATCTGCGTCAGGTGGCCGCCGGCCCGGGAGCCGACGCTCCCCGACGAGGAATGTGACGAGAGAAAACCCGTGAGCACCTTCAAGGCCCCCAAGGGCACCTACGACCTGCTTCCGCCGGACTCAGCGAAGTACCTGGCGGTGCGCGAGGCGATCGCCGCGCCGCTGCGGAACTCCGGGTACGGCTACGTGGAGACCCCCGGCTTCGAGAACGTCGAGCTGTTCTCGCGCGGCGTCGGCGAGTCCACCGACATCGTCTCCAAGGAGATGTACGCCTTCGAGACCAAGGGCGGCGACCAGCTCGCCCTGCGGCCCGAGGGCACCGCTTCCGTGCTGCGCGCGGCCCTGGAGGCCAACCTGCACAAGGCGGGCAATCTGCCGGTCAAGCTCTGGTACTCCGGCTCGTACTACCGCTACGAGCGCCCGCAGAAGGGCCGCTACCGCCACTTCTCGCAGGTCGGCGCTGAGGCGATCGGCGTGGAAGACCCGGCAGTCGACGCCGAGTTGATCATCCTCGCCGACCAGGCGTACCGCGCGCTCGGCCTCTCGCAGTTCCGCATCCTGCTGAACTCGCTGGGCGACAAGGAGTGCCGCCCCGTCTACCGCGCCGCGCTGCAGGACTTCCTGCGCGGGCTCGACCTGGACGAGGAGACACGTCGACGTATCGACATCAACCCGCTGCGGGTCCTGGACGACAAGCGCGACGACGTCCAGAAGCAGCTGGTCGGCGCTCCGATGCTGCGCGACTACCTGTGCGACGCGTGCAAGGCGTACCACGAGGAGGTGCGCGAGCTCCTGAAGGCGGAGGGCGTCGCGTACGAGGACGACCCGAAGCTGGTCCGCGGCCTCGACTACTACACCCGCACGACCTTCGAGTTCGTCCACGACGGCCTCGGCTCGCAGTCCGCGGTGGGCGGCGGCGGCCGCTACGACGGCCTCTCCGAGATGATCGGCGGCCCCGCGCTGCCGTCCGTCGGCTGGGCGCTCGGCGTGGACCGCACGGTCCTCGCCCTGGAGGCGGAGGGCGTCGAGCTCGACCTGCCCTCGGCGACCAGCGTCTTCGCGGTCCCGCTCGGCGACGAGGCACGCCGGATCCTGTTCGCCAAGGTCACGGAGCTGCGCAAGGCGGGCGTCGCGGCGGACTTCTCGTACGGCGGCAAGGGCCTCAAGGGCGCGATGAAGAACGCCAACCGCTCGGGCGCGCGGTACACGGTCGTCGCGGGCGAGCGTGACCTCGCCGAGGGCGTCGTCCAGCTCAAGGACATGGAGTCCGGGGAGCAGGACGCTGTCGCGGTGGACTCCCTCGTGGACGTCCTGAAGGGCAAGCTGGCCTAGCTTCGGGCGAAGACGGAGGCGCAGGGCCCCGGCGAACCGAACGCCCGGGGTCCTTCGTGCGTACCTCCTTATGTCCAACGAACGGTGGACACCCGCGCGCGTGCGGCACAATGTCCGTGCCCGTAGGCCCCCACAAGCGACGGAACGGCGTGATGAGCAAGACGACCCCGGCAAGCGACAGTCTTCCCTCCGAGCACGATCGCGGGGGGACGGACGCGGACGCGCCACGCAGTGTCGGTGGGGGCCGTGCGTTCGCGCTGCTGCTGGTGATCACGGGGGCGGCGGGGCTGCTCGCGGCGTGGGTCATCACGCTGGACAAGTTCAAGCTCCTTGAGGACCCGGACTTCACGCCGGGGTGCAGCCTCAATCCGGTGGTCTCCTGCGGCAACATCATGAAGAGCGAGCAGGCGTCGGTCTTCGGGTTCCCGAACCCGATGCTGGGCATCGCCGCGTACGCCGTCGTGATCTGTGTCGGGATGAGTCTGCTGGGCCGGGCGCGCTTCCCGCGGTGGTACTGGCTGACGCTGAACGCGGGCATGCTCTTCGGCGTCGGGTTCTGCACCTGGCTGATGTACCAGTCGCTGTACGAGATCAACTCGCTGTGCCTGTGGTGCTGCCTGGCCTGGGTCGCCACGATCACCATGTTCTGGTACGTGACCTCGTTCAACGTCCGTAAGGGCCTTCTGCCGGCGCCCTCCTGGCTGCGTACGTTCTTCAGCGAGTTCACCTGGGTGCTTCCGGTGCTGCACGTCGGCATCATCGGCATGCTGATCCTCACGCGCTGGTGGGACTTCTGGACCAGCTGACAGCGCCGAGGGCATTGTCAGTGGGCTGACGTAGGGTTCGAACCGTGGAGCCCGACCTGTTCACCGCAGCTGCCGAGGACCGCCAGGAGAAGGACCCTTCGACGAGTCCCCTGGCCGTCCGGATGCGCCCGCGCACCCTCGAGGAAGTCGTCGGCCAGCAGCATCTGCTGAAGCAGGGCTCGCCCCTGCGCAGGCTGGTGGGCGAGGGCGGCGGAGGACCGGCGGGACCGTCGTCGGTGTTCCTGTGGGGCCCGCCGGGCATCGGCAAGACGACCCTCGCCTACGTGGTCTCCAAGGCCACGAACAAACGCTTCGTGGAGCTCTCCGCGATCACCGCGGGCGTCAAGGAAGTCCGCGCGGTCATCGAAGGCGCCCGCAGGGCCCTGGGCGGCCACGGCAAGGAGACCGTCCTCTTCCTGGACGAGATCCACCGCTTCAGCAAGGCCCAGCAGGACTCCCTGCTCCCGGCCGTCGAGAACCGCTGGGTGACGCTGATCGCGGCGACGACGGAGAACCCGTACTTCTCGATCATCTCCCCGCTCCTCTCCCGCTCCCTCCTGCTCACCCTCGAACCGCTCACGGACGACGACCTGCGCGGCCTGCTGCGCCGGGCGCTCGCCGAGGAGCGCGGCCTGGGCGGCGCGGTCGAGCTGCCCGAGGACACCGAGGAGCACCTCCTGCGGATCTCCGGCGGCGACGCCCGGCGCGCGCTCACCGCCCTCGAAGCGGGCGCGGGCTCGGCCCTCGCCAAGGGCGAGAAGGAGATCACCCTCCAGTCCCTGGAGGAGTCGGTCGACCGAGCGGCCGTGAAGTACGACCGCGACGGCGACCAGCACTACGACGTCGCGAGCGCCCTGATCAAGTCCATCCGCGGTTCGGACGTGGACGCGGCCCTGCACTATCTGGCCCGGATGATCGAGGCGGGCGAGGACCCCCGCTTCATCGCCCGCCGCCTGATGATCTCCGCGAGCGAGGACATCGGCCTCGCCGACCCCACCGCGCTGCCCACGGCGGTCGCCGCCGCCCAGGCCGTCGCCATGATCGGCTTCCCGGAGGCCGCCCTCACCCTCAGCCACGCGACGATCGCCCTCGCCCTGGCCCCGAAGTCGAACGCCGCGACGATCGCCATCCAGTCCGCCCAGGCCGACGTCCGCGCGGGCCTCGCGGGCCCCGTCCCGCCCCACCTGCGCGACGGGCACTACAAGGGTGCGGCCAAGCTCGGCCACGCCCAGGGCTATGTGTATCCGCACGACGTGCCGGGCGCGATCGCGGCCCAGCAGTACGCACCGGATGCCGTGGCCACCAAGCGGTACTACCAACCCACTCGCTACGGCGCCGAGGCGCGGTACGCGGACGTGGTCGAGCGCGTGCGCGAGCGCCTCAAGGGCGAGTAGTCCGCGCACGGCCCCGGCGGGCGGGCCCCGGCTCTCCCGCCTAGGCTCGGCGCCATGGGCACAGCAGCCGGAGCGGGCGCGGGAGCCACCGCACTCGTCCTCGCCGCCCTCGCCACGGCCTGCACCCCGCCGCAGCTGGAGCGCTCCCCCCACCGCCACCCGGCCAGGACCCCGACGGCCGCGGCGACCCCCACCGCCGAGCCCTCGCCCGCGGCGCCCCTGACCAGCCCCGGCTTCCCGCCCACCGCCGCACGGGCCCGCGACCAGCTCACCGGCCTCACGGTCGCCTGGGGCAAGAACTGGCAGACGTACAAGCGATCCGAGTTCGGCGCCGGCTGGTCCGACGACACCGACGCCCCCGGCGGCCGCAACGGCTGCGACACCCGCGACGACGTCCTGCGCCGGGACCTGAAGAACCTGCGCGAGGGCGACCGCAACCCCTGCGTCGTGCTCTCCGGAGTCCTGCACGACCCGTACACGGGCAAGGAACTGCCCTACTCCTACCGCCGCGCCTCGCAGATCCAGACCGACCACGTCGTCGCTCTCGGCGCGGCCTGGCGGGCCGGAGCCTGGGCCTGGACGGCCGGGAAGCGGCTGACGTACGCCAACGACCTGGACGTTCTGCTCGCCGCCGACAAGGAGACGAACCACGAGAAGAGCAGCCAGACCCCGGACAAGTGGAAACCGCCGCGCAAGGAATACTGGTGCGAGTACGGCCGCCGCTGGACCGGGATCAAGGCGAAGTACCTGCTCACCGTCACGGCGCCCGAGAAACTGGCACTCCAGGAGCTCCTCGCCACCTGTGGCTGAGGCACCCCCCGCCACCCGGTACACTTGCGCGAAGTGCTGCGTCCCGTGTCCGGTCTCGTACCGGACACCACCAGAACGGGACATCCAGCCGGAGCCCCGGACCTCACCGTCCAGGAATCTCCAGGAGCGTCGCGCACCGTCGAAGGTGTCGCGGGCAGCCCATCACCATCCCGTACTCCGGGAAGCGGTCGGTGGGCCACTCGCGTGCTGCACATAGTGCCCAGACCAGGGAGCGGCTGCCCGCCGGATCCAGAACCACCGGATCCGATGGGTTTCCCAGGCTGCGGATTGCGACCTCCCCTAACCCTGGTGAAGCCGTATTCCATGGAACAGAGAGGTTGGTTCATGCCGAACCAGTCCCGCCCCAAGGTCAAGAAGTCGCGTGCCCTCGGCATCGCGCTGACCCCGAAGGCCGTCAAGTACTTCGAGGCCCGCCCCTACCCGCCGGGCGAGCACGGCCGTGGCCGCAAGCAGAACTCGGACTACAAGGTCCGTCTGCTCGAGAAGCAGCGTCTGCGCGCGCAGTACGACATCAGCGAGAAGCAGATGGCCCGCGCCTACGACCGCGCCAAGAAGGCCGAAGGCAAGACCGGCGAGGCCCTGGTCATCGAGCTCGAGCGCCGTCTCGACGCCCTGATCCTTCGTTCGGGCATCGCCCGCACGATCTACCAGGCCCGTCAGATGGTCAGCCACGGCCACATCGAGGTCAACGGCGGCAAGGTCGACAAGCCGTCGTTCCGCGTCCGTCCCGACGACGTCGTGATGGTCCGCGAGCGCAGCCGTGAGAAGCCGCTGTTCGTGGTCTCGCGTGAGGGTGGCTTCGCCCCCGACGGCGAGATCCCGCGTTACCTCCAGGTGAACCTGAAGGCCCTGGCCTTCCGTCTGGACCGTGACCCGAACCGCAAGGAGATCCCCGTGATCTGCGACGAGCAGCTCGTCGTCGAGTACTACGCCCGCTGACCCGGACGTAGCTCTCCCTGCTTGAGCCCGTCGCCCGCCCTGCCCTCGTGGTGGGGCAGGCGGCGGGTTTTCGCGTTGGTCCTCGGGCCCGTGCCCAGGGCGCGCGAGACCGCGGCGTCCGAAGTCAGCCGCGTCCCGGCGGCCACGCACTCCTCGTAGCGCGCGTCGCCCAGCTGCTCGCGGGCCTGGGACTCGCACAGCGCGTGCGGCCCGCCGAAGTTGCCCGAGCCGAACAGCGGAAGGCCCACCGAAGGCCAGATGCGGGACGCGGCGCCCTGCAGGACCGCGGCCTCGGCCGGATCGCCCTCCACCGCGGTGAACAGGGCGAGCAGCTCGATCGCCAGGACCGTGCCGAGCAGATCGTGGAAGGCGTGGTCCAGGGCCAGGCACCGCATGACCAGCTCACGGGCCGTCGCCGCCTCACCGCGCGTCCAGGCCGCGAAGCCAAGGACATAGAGGGCGTACGCGAGAGTCCAGCGCTCGCCGTGGTCCTCGCACACCTGGCGTACGTCCTCGCAGAGCTCCACAGCGGCGGCGAGCTCCCCACGGAAGGCCAGCGCCATCGCCAGTTCGACCTGGCCCATCAGGACGTTGCTGTTGAGCTCGCCGATCTCGCGGTACTGATCGAGGGCCGAGCGCAGCAGCGTCTCCGCGCGCTCCATGTCGTCGGCGAGGAGCGCGAGGCAGCCGATGCGGTGCACCGCGTAGGCGGCCGCGATGGCGCTGCCGGTACGTTCCGCCTCGTCCTTGCACTCCTGCAGCGCGGCCAGCGCGGCGACCGTGTCGCCCTGGAGGACCGCCACGTAGCCGAGCACCCACAGCGCCTTGAGGCGCGAGTCGTCGTGGTCGCCGTCCAGTTCGAGGGCGCGGTCGAGCCAGTGCCGCCCCTCCGCGAGCCGCCCGCAGCCCACCCAGTAGAACCACAGGCTGCCCGCCAGATACTGGCCCAGATGCGTCTCGTCCGGCTCGGTCAGGCAGTACTCCAACGCGCCGCGCAGATTGGGCAGTTCGCAGTCCACGAGTTCGGCGACCCGCGCCTGGCGCGGCGAGAACCAGTCCAGCTCGCACCAGGTGGCGAGCCCCATGTACCAGTCGCGGTGCCGGCGCCGCATCCGCGCGGCGTCGCCGGTCGCCTCCAGCCAGTCGGCGCCGTACGCCCTGACCGTGTCGAGCATGCGGTAGCGGACGCCCGTGGGCCCTTCCTCGCGGGTCACGACGGACTGCGCGAGCAGCTCACCGAGTACGTCGAGCACGTCGTCGGCATGCAGGCCTTCGCCGCCGCAGATGTACTCGGCCGCCTCCAGGTCGAAGGGGCCGCAGAACACCGAGAGCCGCGACCAGAGCAGGCGCTCGCCCGCCGTGCACAGCTCATGGCTCCAGCCGATCGCCGTACGCAGCGTCTGATGCCGCTGCGGCACATCGCGCCTGACCCCGGTGAGCAGCGCGAACCTGTTGTCGAGCCGGGCGAGCAACTGCGCGGGCGAGAGCGCCCGCAGCCGCCCCGCCGCCAGCTCGACGGCCAGCGGGATCCCGTCCAGACGACGGCACAGCTCCGCCACGTCCGCTTCGTTCTCCTCGTCGAGGGCGAACCCGGGAAGCCCCGCCGCCGCACGGTCGGCGAAGAGCTCGGCCGCGTCCGCCGTGGGCAGCGGCGCGAGCGGCAAGATCCGCTCGCCCCCGGTGTCCAGCGGCCTGCGGCCCACCGCGAGCACTCGCAGACCGGGGGAGCGGTGCAGCAGTTCCCCCACCAGCGAGGCGCACGCGTCCACCAGGTGCTCGAACCCGTCGACGACGAGGAGGACTTCCCGCTCCGCGAGATGGTCGAGCAGCACCTTGCGGGGCGTGCGGTGCGTGTGGTCCGTCAGGCGCAGCGCCTCGGCGACCGCGTGTTCCACCAGGTCCGGGTCCCGGACCGCCGCGAGCTCCACCAGCCAGGCACCGTCCCGTGGCGTGGCGTCAAAGGCGGCCCGGACGGCGAGGCGCGTCTTCCCGACGCCGCCGACACCGGTCACCGTGACCAGGCGCCCGGCCTCCAACGCCTCGGCGAGCTGAGCGAGTTCGGGGCCGCGCCCGATGAACGCGTTGAGCTCCAGGGGGAGGTTGCCGGGTCTCGGCCGGCGGGCGGGGGAGTCGTGCCGACCGCTACCGGTGCCCTGATCGCGTCCCATGAGACACGGAGCGTACTCACCCGTAAGCGGTCCGTACAATCACTTCGATTAACTCCCTTGCCCGTACACGGTAATGCGGTGCCGAGCCTCGGCCCCGGCGCGATAGGGTCGGGGGACGACTTTTCGATGTTCAGGACCGATGTTCAGGGTCGATATCCAGGGAGCGGTGCACAGTGTCGGGTGGAGAGGTGGCCGGGATCCTGGTGGCCGTCTTCTGGGCGATCCTGGTCTCGTTCCTGGCCGTGGTCCTGGTGAGACTGGCACAGACGCTCAGGGCGACGACCAAGCTCGTCTCGGACGTGACCGAGCAGGCCGTCCCGCTCCTCGCGGACGCCTCCACCGCGGTGCGTTCCGCGCAGACCCAGATCGAGCGGGTCGACGCCATCGCCTCCGACGTCCAGGAAGTCACCTCGAACGCCTCGGCGCTCTCCACGACGGTGGCCTCCACCTTCGGCGGCCCCCTCGTCAAGGTCGCCGCCTTCGGCTACGGAGTGCGCAGGGCCCTGGGCCGCAAGGCAGGACCCGAATCAGACAATGTGCCCCAGGCACCCGCCCGACGTACCGTGATCGTGGGGCGCACCGTCCCCTCAGCGCGACGTCGGGGCAAGCGGAAGAAGGACTGACGCAGCGATGTTCCGCCGTACGTTCTGGTTCACCGCGGGCGCCGCTGCCGGTGTGTGGGCCACCACCAAGGTCAACCGCAAGATCAAGCAACTGACCCCCGAAAGCCTCGCGGCGCAGGCCGCGAACAAGGCGGTCGAGGCGGGTCACAAGCTCAAGGACTTCGCTCTCGACGTCCGCGACAACATGGCCCAGCGCGAGGCCGAACTGGGCGAGGCCCTCGGCCTCGAAGCCCCGGTCGACCCCGAACTGCCCGGGCAGCGCCGGGTCGTCGTGGCCATCGAGAACGGCAAGACCAGCAAGACCGAAAAGAACAAGCAGGGCAAGTACCTCGCGAAGTCGAAGTACTCGTACAACCGGAATGAGGACCACTGATGGAGTCGGCCGAGATTCGCCGCCGCTGGCTGAGCTTCTTCGAGGAGCGCGGACACACCGTCGTCCCTTCGGCGTCGCTCATCGCGGACGACCCGACTCTGCTCCTCGTCCCCGCGGGCATGGTGCCCTTCAAGCCGTACTTCCTCGGTGAGGTCAAGCCGCAGTTCTCGCGCGCCACGAGCGTGCAGAAGTGCGTGCGTACGCCGGACATCGAAGAGGTCGGCAAGACCACGCGGCACGGCACGTTCTTCCAGATGTGCGGCAACTTCTCCTTCGGCGACTACTTCAAGGAAGGCGCCATCACGTACGCCTGGGAGCTGCTCACCAGCTCCGTGGCGGACGGTGGCTTCGGCCTCGACCCCGAGCGCCTGTGGGTGACGGTCTACCTCGACGACGACGAGGCCGAGACCATCTGGCGCGAGAAGGTGGGCGTCCCCGCCGAGCGCATCCAGCGCCTGGGCAAGAAGGACAACTACTGGTCCATGGGCGTCCCCGGACCCTGTGGCCCCTGCTCCGAGATCAACTACGACCGCGGCCCCGAGTTCGGCGTCGAGGGTGGCCCGGCCGTCAACGACGAGCGTTACGTGGAGATCTGGAACCTGGTCTTCATGCAGTACGAGCGCGGCGAGGGCACCTCGAAGGAAGACTTCGAGATCCTCGGCGACCTGCCCAGCCAGAACATCGACACCGGCCTCGGTCTCGAGCGCCTCGCCATGATTCTGCAGGGCGTGCAGAACATGTACGAGACCGACACCCTGCGCGTCATCATGGACACGGCCACCGAGCTGACCGGCGTGCGGTACGGCGCCGAGCAGGGCTCGGACGTCTCCCTGCGCGTGGTCGCCGACCACATGCGCACGTCCGTGATGCTCATCGGCGACGGCGTCACCCCCGGCAACGAAGGCCGTGGCTACGTACTGCGCCGCATCATGCGCCGCGCCATCCGCAACATGCGCCTGATGGGCGCCACCGGCCCGGTCGCCGCCGCGCTCGTCGACACGGTCATCAAGTCGATGGGCGAGCAGTACCCCGAGCTCGAGACCGACCGCAAGCGCATCGAGACCGTCGCGCTCGCCGAAGAGGCCGCCTTCCTCAAGGCCCTCAAGGGCGGCACGAACATCCTCGACACCGCCGTGACCGACACCAAGGCCGCCGGCGGCAAGGTCCTCTCCGGCGACAAGGCGTTCCTGCTGCACGACACGTGGGGCTTCCCGATCGACCTCACCCTGGAGATGGCCGCCGAACAGGGCCTGGCCGTGGACGAGGACGGCTTCCGGCGCCTGATGAAGGAGCAGCGGGAGCGGGCCAAGGCCGACGCGCAGGCCAAGAAGACCGGCCACGCCGATCTGCACGCCTACCGCGAGATCGCCGACAACTCCGGTGCCACGGACTTCACCGGCTACACCCTGACCGAGAACGAGGCCGTGATCGTCGGCCTCCTGGTCAACGGCGTCTCGTCGCCCGCGGCCCGTGAGGGCGACGAGGTCGAGGTCGTCCTCGACCGCACCCCCTTCTATGCCGAGGGCGGCGGCCAGATCGCCGACTCCGGCCGGATCCGCCTCGACAACGGAGCGGCCGTCGAGATCCGCGACGTACAGAAGCCGGTCCCCGGCGTGCACGTCCACAAGGGTGTCGTCCTGGTCGGCGAGATCACTGTCGGCGACCCGGTCTGGGCCTCGATCGACGTGCACCGCCGCCGTGCCATCGCCCGCGCCCACTCCGCCACGCACCTCACGCACCAGGCGCTGCGCGACGCGCTCGGCCCGACGGCAGCCCAGGCCGGTTCGGAGAACCAGCCGGGCCGCTTCCGCTTCGACTTCGGCTCCCCGTCGGCCGTGCCCACGGCCGTCATGACGGACGTCGAGCAGAAGATCAACGAAGTGCTCGCGCACGAGCTCGACGTGCAGGCCGAGGTCATGTCGATCGACGAGGCCAAGAAGCAGGGCGCCATCGCCGAGTTCGGCGAGAAGTACGGGGAGCGGGTTCGTGTCGTCACCATCGGCGACTTCTCCAAGGAGCTGTGCGGCGGCACCCACGTGCACAACACCGCCCAGCTCGGCCTGGTGAAGCTGCTCGGCGAATCGTCCATCGGTTCGGGCGTGCGCCGCATCGAGGCCCTGGTCGGCGTGGACGCGTACAACTTCCTCGCCAAGGAGCACACGGTCGTCGCCCAGCTCCAGGAGCTGGTCAAGGGCCGTTCCGAGGAGCTGCCCGAGAAGGTCTCCGCCATGCTCGGCAAGCTGAAGGACGCCGAGAAGGAGATCGAGAAGTTCCGCGCGGAGAAGGTGCTTCAGGCCGCCGCAGGACTCGTCGACCAGGCCAAGGACGTACGGGGCGTCGCTCTCGTCACCGGTCAGGTGCCGGACGGCACGGGCGCCGACGACCTGCGCAAGCTGGTCCTCGACGTACGCCACCGCATCCCCGGCGACCGCCCGGCCGTCGTGGCTCTCTTCACCACGGCCAACGGCCGCCCGCTGACGGTCATCGCCACGAACGAAGCCGCGCGCGAGCGTGGTCTCAAGGCCGGCGACCTCGTCCGTACGGCCGCCAAGACCCTCGGCGGCGGTGGCGGCGGCAAGCCGGACGTCGCCCAGGGCGGCGGCCAGAACGCCGCGGCCATCGGTGACGCCATGGCCGCCGTCGAACGCCTCGTGGCAGAGACGGCCTGATGTCCGACTCCGAGGGCGGCATGCGCAGGGGCCGGCGTCTGGCCATCGACGTCGGTGACGCCCGGATCGGGGTCGCCTCGTGCGACCCCGACGGGATCATCGCCACTCCGGTGGAGACGGTGCCGGGACGCGACGTCCCGGCCGCGCAGCGCCGCCTGAAGCAGCTCGTCGACGAGTACGAACCGATCGAGATCGTCGTCGGCCTCCCTCGCTCCCTGAACGGGGGCGAGGGCCCCGCTGCCGCCAAGGTCCGCGCGTTCACCCAGGACCTCGCCCGCTTGGTCGCCCCCCTTTCGGTGCGGCTCGTGGACGAGAGGATGACCACAGTGACGGCCAGTCAGGGGCTGCGCGCCTCGGGCGTGAAGTCCAAAAAGGGCAGGTCTGTCATCGATCAGGCGGCGGCCGTCATCATCCTTCAGCAGGCTCTGGAGTCCGAACGGGCGTCAGGTAAAGCTCCGGGCGAGGGCGTCGAAGTGGTCATCTGATCGCGATACGGTAACGTTCCGCGCGATGCGGCGGTGTTCGAACAGCTGCCGCACAGCATCAAGAGGCGGAACGGTTGCCCTCCCACTCAGACGGCGGCCCCGCCTCGCGGCATGTAGGGGATCGATGACTGAGTATGGCCGGGGCCCAGGCTCCGAACCGTGGCATCCCGAGGACCCGTTGTACGGGGACGGCGGATGGGGAGGACAGCAGCCCTCGGGCGGCCAGTCCACCTACGGCGGCCAGGGGCAGTACCACCCTCAGCAGCCGCAGCAGCATGCGCAGTACGAGGACTGGAGCACGGGCCAGCAGCAGGGCTACGGTCAGCAGCAGTACGGCGGGCCCGCAGGCCAGCAGCAGTACAACGGCGGTCCGGAGCAGCAGTACGACGGCGCCCCGCAGCAGCAGTACAACGGCGGTCCCGACCAGTACGACGGCGGCTACGACACCGGCGGACACGGCCAGGTCCCGTACGCGGCCGACCCCTCGGACCCCTACGCCAACCAGCCGGGCGGCTACGGCGCGGAGAGCAGCCCCGACTACTACGGCACCCCCGACGCGTACCCCCCGCCGGAGCCGCCGTCCCGCCGCCGCGGAGCCCCCGAGCCGCAGCAGGACTGGGACCCGGGCCCGGACCAGGGCGAGCACGCGTTCTTCTCCGGCGCGGACGACGACGAGGACGACTACGACGACGGGCCTCCGGGACGCCGTGGTGACCGTCGGGGCGGCCGGGGCGGCAAGAAACCGAAGAAGCGCAGGAGCGGCTGCGCGTGCCTGGTCGTGACGCTGGTGTTCGCCGGTGGTCTCGGCGGAGTCGGCTATTTCGGCTACCAGTTCTATCAGGACCGATTCGGTACGTCGCCCGATTACGCGGGCGAGGGAACGGGCCTCGCGACCGTCGACATCCCGAAGGGTTCCGGCGGCTATGTGATCGGCCAGAAACTGAAGGACGCCGGGGTCGTCAAGAGCGTGGACGCCTTTGTCTCCGCGCAGGCGCAGAATCCCAAGGGCGATTCCATTCAGGACGGCGTCTATGTCCTGAAGAAGCAGATGTCGGCCAAGAGCGCCGTCGAACTGATGCTCAGCCCGAAGAGCCGCAATAACCTCATCATTCCCGAGGGCAAGCGGAATTCTTGGGTCTACAAGCAGATCGACACCCGCCTGGAACTCGACAAGGGCACCACCGAGGGTATTGCCAAGAAGGACTGGAAGTCTCTCGGCCTGCCTGACTGGGCGAACAGCAACAAGGACATCAAGGACCCGCTGGAGGGATTCCTCTACCCGTCCAGCTACCCGGTCGCGAAGGGCCAGAAGCCCGAAACCGTCCTCAAGAAGATGGTCGCCCAAGCCAACCAGAAATACGACGAGTTGGGCCTCAAGTCGAAGGCCGCTCAGCTGAACCTGAAGGACCCGCTCCAGGTCCTCACGGTGGCCAGCCTGGTGCAGGCGGAAGGCAAGTACAAGCACGACTTCGACAAGGTCGCGACGGTCGTCTACAACCGCCTCAAGCCGGGCAACACCGAGACCTACGGACTTCTGGACTTCGACTCGACGGTGAACTACGCGAAGGCCGAAAGCACCCTGGAAACCGGCACGGTCGACGATCTGCGCAAGTTCAACGACCCGTACAACACCTACAAGATCAAGGGCCTGCCTCCCGGCCCGATCGGAAACCCCGGCGACGAGGCGCTCAAGTCCGCGCTCAATCCGGCCAAGGGGAATTGGTACTACTTCGTCTCCATCAACGCGGACGAAACGCTGTTCGCCGAGACGAATGAGCAGCACGAGCGCAACCGTCAGAAGTACCTCGAGGAACAGAAGAAGAACTCCGGCTGATGAGCACCAAGCGCCGAGCCGCGGTTCTCGGCTCCCCGATCGCCCACTCCCTCTCCCCGGTGCTGCACCGCGCCGCATACGGGGAGCTGGGCCTCGCCGACTGGACGTACGACCGGTTCGACGTGGACGAGGCGGCCCTGCCCGGCTTCGTCGCGGGGCTCGGGCCCGAGTGGGCCGGGCTCTCGCTGACGATGCCGCTCAAGCGCGCGGTGATCCCGCTGCTCGACGAGATCAGCGAGACCGCCGCCTCCGTCGAGGCGGTCAACACCGTCGTCCTCACGGAGGACGGCCGCCGCGTCGGCGACAACACCGACGTCCCCGGCATGGTCGCGGCGCTGCGGGAACACGGCATCGAGCAGGTCGAATCGGCGGCGATCCTCGGCGCGGGCGCCACCGCGTCGTCCGCGCTTGCCGCGCTCGCGCAAATCTGCACGGGCGAGGTCGTCGCGTACGTACGCAGCGAGGCCCGCGCCGCCGAGATGCGGGAGTGGGGCGAGCGGCTGGACGTGGAGGTGCGCACGGAGGACTGGGCGCACGCCGAGCGCGCGCTGAGCGCGCCGCTGGTGATCGCCACGACACCGGCGGGCGTGACCGACGCGCTGTCGGCCGCCGTGCCCGAGCAGCCCGCGACCCTCTTCGACGTCCTGTACGACCCGTGGCCCACCGCTCTCGCGGCCCGCTGGTCGATGTACGGGGGCGCCGTCGTCAGCGGGCTCGACCTCCTCGTGCACCAGGCGGTGCTGCAGGTCGAGCAGATGACGGGGCGCGCGCCCGCGCCGCTCGCCGCCATGCGCAAGGCCGGGGAACACGCGCTGGCCGCGCGCTAGACGTCCGCTTTCTGGACCGGAGGCCAGGTCCCGCCCCCCGACGTGGGAGGATCGGGGATGGCGGGCCAGGGCCGCGCACCCGGTCGCGCCACGCAGTTCCAGGCGCGAGCATGAGGAGCACCGTTGAGCAGGTTGCGTTGGCTGACCGCGGGAGAGTCCCACGGACCCGCACTTGTCGCGACGCTGGAGGGTCTTCCCGCCGGCGTGCCGATCACCACGGAGATGGTGGCGGACCACCTGGCCCGGCGGCGCCTCGGCTATGGGCGCGGTGCGCGCATGAAGTTCGAGCGCGACGAGATCACCTTCCTGGGCGGCGTCCGGCACGGCCTGTCCATGGGCTCGCCGATCGCGATCATGGTGGGCAACACCGAGTGGCCCAAGTGGGAACAGGTCATGGCGGCCGACCCGGTCGACCCGGAGATCCTCGCCGACCTGGCCCGCAACGCCCCGCTGACCCGGCCGAGGCCCGGTCACGCCGACCTCGCCGGCATGCAGAAGTACGGCTTCGACGAGGCCAGGCCGATCCTGGAGCGCGCCTCCGCCCGGGAGACCGCGGCCCGCGTCGCGCTCGGCGCGGTCGCCCGCTCGTACCTCAAGGAGACGGCCGGGATCGAGATCGTCAGCCATGTGACGGAGCTGGCGAGCGCCAAGGCTCCGTACGGCGTCTACCCGACGCCCGCCGACGTCGAGAAGCTCGACGCCGACCCGGTGCGCTGCCTCGACGCGGACGCGAGCAAGGCGATGGTCGCCGAGATCGACCAGGCCCACAAGGACGGCGACACCCTCGGTGGCGTCGTCGAGGTCCTCGCGTACGGCGTGCCCGTCGGGCTCGGTTCGCACGTGCACTGGGACCGGCGGCTCGACGCGCGGCTCGCCGCCGCGCTCATGGGCATCCAGGCCATCAAGGGCGTCGAGGTCGGCGACGGCTTCGACCTCGCGCGGGTGCCGGGCTCACAGGCACACGACGAGATCGTTTCCACGGATGACGGCATCCGCCGGACCTCAGGGCGCTCCGGCGGCACCGAGGGCGGCCTGACCACCGGTGAACTGCTGCGCGTACGTGCCGCGATGAAGCCCATCGCGACCGTGCCGCGCGCGCTCGCCACCGTCGACGTCGCCACCGGCGAGGCCACCAAGGCCCACCACCAGCGCTCGGACGTGTGCGCGGTCCCGGCCGCGGGCATCGTCGCCGAGGCGATGGTCGCGCTGACCCTGGCCGACGCGGTCGCCGAGAAGTTCGGCGGCGACAGCGTGCCCGAGACCCGGCGCAACGTCACGTCGTACCTCGACAACCTGCAGATCCGGTGACCGGCCCCCAGATCGTTCTGGTCGGGCCGATGGGCGTGGGCAAGTCGACGGTGGGCGCGCTGCTCGCCGAGCGCCTGGGCACCGTCTACCGGGACACCGACGCCGACATCGTGGCCGGACAGGGCCGGGAGATCTCGGACATCTTCCTGGACGAGGGTGAGACGCACTTCCGCGACCTGGAGCGGGCGGCCGTCCGCACGGCGCTCGCCGAGCACGAGGGGATCCTCGCCCTCGGCGGGGGCGCGATCCTCGACGAGTCGACCCGCGCGCTGCTCGCCCCGCACGCCGTCGTCTATCTGTCGATGGACGTGGAAGAGGCGGTCAAGCGCACCGGTCTGAACGTCGCGCGCCCGCTTCTCGCCGTCAATCCGCGCAAGCAGTGGCGCGAACTGATGGAAGCCCGCCGCCACTTCTACGCCGAAGTCGCCCGCGCCGTCGTCGCCACCGACGACCGCACCCCCGAAGAGGTCGCCCAAGCGGTCCTCGACGCACTGGAGTTGAAGGAAGCATGACGGAGACTGCTGAGACGCAGGGGCAGACGCCCACCCGCATCCAGGTCGGCGGCACCGCGGGCACCGAACCGTACGAGGTGCTCGTCGGACGGCAGCTCCTGGGCGAACTGCCCGGCCTGATCGGTGAGCGGACCAAGCGCGTCGCGATCATCCACCCCGAGGCGCTGGCCGGCACCGGCGACGCGCTGCGCGAGGACCTGGCAGGGCAGGGCTTCGAGGTCGTCGCCATCCAGGTGCCGAACGCGGAGGAGGCCAAGACCGCCGAGGTCGCCGCGTACTGCTGGAAGGCCCTTGGCCAGTCCGGCTTCACCCGCAGCGACATCATCATCGGGGTCGGCGGCGGAGCCACCACGGACCTCGCCGGTTTCGTGGCCGCCACCTGGCTGCGCGGGGTCCGCTGGATCGCCGTACCGACCACCGTGCTCGGCATGGTGGACGCGGCCGTCGGCGGCAAGACCGGCATCAACACCGCCGAGGGCAAGAACCTGGTGGGCTCCTTCCACCCGCCCGTGGGTGTGCTGTGCGACCTGGCCGCGCTCGACTCGCTGCCGGTCAACGACTTCGTGTCGGGCCTCGCGGAGATCATCAAGGCCGGTTTCATCGCCGACCCGGCGATCCTCGAACTGATCGAGGAGGACCCCGAGGCGGCGCGCAGCCCGCAGGGCCCGCACACCGCCGAGCTGATCGAGCGCTCCATCAAGGTCAAGGCCGAGGTCGTCTCCGGCGACCTCAAGGAGTCGGGCCTGCGCGAGATCCTCAACTACGGCCACACCCTCGCCCACGCCATCGAGAAGAACGAGCGCTACAAGTGGCGCCACGGCGCCGCCGTCTCCGTCGGCATGGCCTTCGCGGCCGAACTCGGCCGCCTCGCAGGGCGTCTCGACGACGCGACCGCCGACCGGCACCGCACCGTCCTGGAGTCGGTCGGCCTGCCCCTGAGCTACCGCTACGACCAGTGGCCCAAGCTCCTGGAGACCATGAAGGTCGACAAGAAGTCCCGCGGTGACCTGCTGCGGTTCATCGTGCTCGACGGCCTGGGCAAGCCCACCGTCCTGGAGGGACCCGACCCCGCGGTGCTGCTCGCCGCGTACGGCGAAGTCGCCAAGTAGCCCTCCCACAGCGGAGAAAAGGCACGCCAGAACAAGCCACGGGCACCCTGCGGCCTCCCCGGCCGTTCACACAACGTCGGCCGGGGACGGTACCGTTCGGTAACGGGTGGCCCCGGCCGCCGCCCGACCAGCGTCAGTCGCACGAGACGGAGTGGCACCGGATGCAGCACGCAGTGGGGTCTCCGCTGCCGCCGCCCCATCAGCCGGGGCACGGACCGGCCACCGGCTGGTCCCCGGCCGCACATCACCCGAGCGGTCCGCCGCCGGGTGCAGCGCCGGGCGGCCCAACGCCTCCCGCGCCGGGCTTCGCCGGCGCCCCGCACCCCCCGGGCACGGCGGTCCCGCACCCGCAGGCACCGGCCCCGCATCCGCACGCCCCGGCACCGCAGCACGTCGCGCCGGGCGCGCCCCAGCACAGCCACGCCCCGGGCGCCCCCGTCCCCCCGACCCCGGACACCACGGGGCACATCCAGCTCCCGCCCGGCGGCCCCGTCGCCATGCCGAGCCCGCCGCTCGGCACCGCCCAGGCGGACACCGGCGGCACGACGCTGGCCGTCCTGCTGATCGGCCCCGCGGGCGCCGGCAAGACGAGCGTCGCCAAGTTCTGGGCGGAGCACCGCAGGGTGCCGACCGCCCACATCAGCCTCGACGACGTACGCGAATGGGTGCGCTCGGGCTTCGCGGACCCCCAGTCGGGCTGGAACGACCACTCGGAGGCGCAGTACCGCCTGGCCCGCCGCACCTGCGGTTTCGCCGCCCGGAACTTCCTGGCCAACGGCATCTCGTGCATCCTCGACGACGCGGTCTTCCCCGACCGCCCGGTGGTCGGCCTCGGTGGCTGGAAGCGCCACGTGGGTCCGGGGCTGCTGCCGGTGGTCCTGCTGCCCGGCCTGGAGATCGTCCTGGAGCGCAACGCGGAGCGCAGCGGAAACCGCCGCCTCACGGACGAGGAAGTGGCCCGCATCCACGGCCGCATGGCCGGTTGGTACGGCTCGGGCCTGCCCATCATCGACAACTCCCAGCTGGACGTCCCCGCCACGGCCCGCGTCCTTGACGACGTGCTCGCCCGCTCCATCGCGAGCCCGCCGCAGTGGTAGGCCCCCGCGGCCCCCGCGCCGCCTGACGCCTCCGGGAACGTCCCGCACCCCTCGGTCGGACGCGCTCGACCGGCCGCCCGGCGCCGCCGCTCATAGGCTCGTCCCATGTCTGAGGTGTACGCGGCCCGCCGAGAGCGGCTGAGAGAGCGTTGTGCCGCGGGTGGCAGCGCGTCGGCGCTGGTCTCCCGCCCCGCCAACGTGCGGTATCTCGCGGGAGCGGCGCCCCAGGGTGCCGTGCTCCTGCTGGGCAGGACCGAGGATCTGCTGCTGTGCGGCGGACCGCTCGGCGACGAGCAGGGGGAGGGGCGTCCCGACGAGGGGCTGCGGGTGCAGCTGCTCGACGCGTCCGGCGGGGATCCCGCCGTGGCGGGCGCCGATCACGCGGCCGCCCAGGGCGCCGATTCGCTCGCCATCGAGGAGCACGACCTCACGGTCGCCCGGCACCGCGCCCTGGGATCCGTCGCGCCGCGGCTGCGCCTCGCGGATCTCGGGGGAGCGGTCGAACAACTGCGGCTCGTCAAGGACGAGGAAGAGATCTCCTGCCTGCGGATCGGCTCCGAGATCGCCGACCAGGCGCTGGGCGAACTGCTCGAATCGATTCTGGTGGGGCGTACGGAACGCCATCTCGCCCTGGAGCTGGAGCGGCGGCTGGTCGATCACGGCGCGGACGGGCCCGCTTTCCCGACCTCCGTCGGCACCGGCCCGAACTCCGGCCGAGGCGGTCACCGGCCCTCGGACCGGCGGGTGGAGGAAGGAGATTTCCTCTCCGTGTGCCTGGGGGCCAGCTATCGCGGCTATCGTTGTGAGATCGGGCGTACGTTCGTCATCGGTACGTCTCCCGCGGACTGGCAGATCGAGCTTTACGACCTCGTCTTCGCCGCTCAGCGGGCGGGCAGGGAGGCTCTCGCACCGGGCGCCGCCTACCGCGACATCGACCGTGCGGCACGGCATGTACTGGACTCCGCGGGGTATGCGGAGGGTCTCGCTCCGCTGATGGGACACGGTGTGGGGCTCGAAATCGACGAGGACCCGCAGTTGGCGCCCACGGCCATGGGTAAACTGGACGCCTGCGTGCCGGTCACCGTCGAACCGGGGGTTCACATCCCGGGACGGGGTGGTGTCCGGATCGATGACACGCTCGTCGTGCGCCCCGAGGCGGACGGCGGACCCGAGCTACTCACCATTACGACCAAGGAGCTGCTCGCGCTCTAGCTTCGAGCTATGCGCGTGCGCCGGGGTCGTCCACGTCAGTCCAGGAGATTCCGCAACCGTGGCTTCCACGAACGACCTCAAGAACGGCCTGGTGCTCAAGCTCGACGGGGGCCAGCTCTGGTCCGTCGTCGAGTTCCAGCACGTCAAGCCCGGCAAGGGCCCTGCCTTTGTGCGCACCAAGCTCAAGAACGTGATGTCGGGCAAGGTCGTCGACAAGACCTTCAACGCCGGCGTCAAGGTCGACACGGCGACGATCGACAAGCGCGACATGCAGTTCTCCTACATGGACGGCGACTACTTCGTCTTCATGGACATGGAGACGTACGACCAGCTGCACGTCGACCGCAAGTCCGTCGGCGACGCCGCCAACTTCCTGATCGAGGGCTTCACCGCCTCCGTCGCGCAGCACGAGGGCGAAGTCCTCTTCGTCGAGCTGCCCGCCGCCGTCGAGCTGGTCATCCAGGAGACCGAGCCCGGTGTCCAGGGCGACCGTTCCACCGGCGGCACCAAGCCCGCGACGCTGGAGACCGGTCACCAGATCCAGGTGCCGCTCTTCATCACCACGGGCGAGAAGATCAAGGTCGACACCCGTGACAGTGGCTACCTCGGCCGGGTGAACAGCTAACCGTGGCTGCTCGTAATACGGCCCGTAAGCGCGCCTTCCAGATCCTCTTCGAGGCCGACCAGCGTGGTGTCGACGTAGTGACGGTCCTCGCGGACTGGGTGCGCCACTCGCGGTCCGACACCCGGCAGCCGCCGGTGAGCGAGTACACGATGGAGCTGGTCGAGGGGTACGCGGACCACGCGCGCCACATCGACGAGCTGATCTCGCAGTACGCCGTCGGGTGGACCCTGGACAGGATGCCGGTCGTCGACCGCAACATCCTGCGGCTCGGTGCCTACGAGCTGATCTGGGTCGACGAGACGCCGGACGCCGTGGTGCTCGACGAGTCCGTGCAGCTCGCCAAGGAGTTCTCCACGGACGACTCGCCCTCCTTCGTGAACGGCCTGCTCGGCCGCTTCAAGGACCTGAAGCCGAGTCTGCGCCGCGACGAGGCGTAAGGCCTCGGCGGGGCGTACGGCCTCCCATGCCGCTCTGAGCGCCCGCAGCGACACGCTGCGGGCCCTCTGGCGCGTCCTGGGGCCCGTGGGGCTCCTGGGGGCCGCGTTGCCCTCCGGGGGCGCACAGG
>NZ_JBHUZJ010000111.1:0-22989 GCF_042667685.1 Streptomyces sp. NPDC057302
GTATAAGAGACAGACTGTGCGCCGGGGGCCTCACGCATGGCTCCGGTCCATAGCTCCGGTCAATCCGCAGCTCCGGTCAATCCGCCTTGCGGTACTTGCGGACCGCGAGCGTGCGGAACGCGGCGATGATGAGCACGGACCAGATCAGCGAGGCCCAGACGGGGTGCTCCATCGGCCAGGCTCCGGTGACCGACTTCGGCACACCCTCGATCGTGTTGCCGAACAGCTCTCGCGCCGCCGCCACCGTGGCACTGAACGGATTCCACTCGGCGACGTACTGGAGAAACTTCGGCATGCCGTTGACCGGCACGAACGCGTTCGAGATGAACGTCAGCGGGAACAGCCAGATCAGCCCGCCGGAGGTGGCCGCCTCGGGGGTCCGCACGGACAGCCCGATCAGGGCGCCGATCCAGGTGAACGCGTACCCGAGGAGGAGCAGCAGGCCGAAGCCCGCGAGGACCTTGCCGAGGTTCTCGTGCGTGCGCCAGCCGACGATCAGGGCCACCGCTGCCAGCACGGCCAGGGTCACGGCCGTCTGCACCAGGTCCGCGAGCGTGCGCCCGGTCAGAACGGCGCCACGCGCCATCGGCAGCGACCGGAAGCGGTCGATCAGGCCCTTGTGCATGTCGTCGGCGATACCCGCGCCGGCGCCAGCCGTGGCGAACGTGACGGTCTGCGCGAAGATGCCCGCCATCAGGAATTCCTTGTAGGCGCTCGCGCTTCCGGCGGGCGCGCCCGGAATGTTGATGGAGCCACCGAAGACGTACGTGAACAGCACCACGAACATCACCGGCTGGATGACCCCGAAGAGGATCATCTCGGGGATCCTGGTCATGCGGATCAGGTTCCTGCGGGCCACGACCAGGGAGTCCCTGGCCGACTGGCCGATGCCGCCTTTGGGGCGAGGAGCCAGGATCTGTCGAGTGTCGGATACCGCGCTCACTTCGCACCCTCCGTCTCTTGGCCGGCCTTGCCGGTCCCGGCGCCCTCGGTGGTCTCGGCGTCCTCGGTGGTCTCCACCTCGGCCACGTGGCCCGTCAGCGAGATGAACACGTCGTCCAGGGTCGGGCGGCGCAGCCCGATGTCGTCGATCTCGACCCCGCGGTTGTCCAGCTCGCGGATGACCTCGGCGAGCAGCTTGGCGCCGCCGGTGACCGGGACCGTGAGCTTGCGGGTGTGGTTCTCGACGGCGACCTCGCCCTTGCCGAGGCCGCGCAGGACCTCCGTGGCCGACGCGATGTGCTCGCGCTCGTGCACCACGACCTCGACGCGCTCGCCGCCGGTCTGCGCCTTGAGCTGGTCGGAGGTGCCGCGGGCGATGACCCGGCCGTGGTCGATGACGCAGATGTCGTGCGCCAGGTGGTCGGCCTCTTCGAGGTACTGGGTGGTGAGCAGCAGGGTCGTGCCGCCCGACACCAGCTCCTGGATGACCTCCCAGAGCTGCTGGCGGTTGCGCGGGTCGAGGCCGGTGGTCGGCTCGTCCATGAACATCACCGGGGGCGACACGACGAGCGCGGCCGCGAGGTCGAGGCGGCGGCGCATGCCTCCCGAATACGTCTTGGAGGGGCGGTCGGCCGCGTCGGCGAGATTGAACCGGTCGAGCAGCTCAGCCGCCCTGACCTTCGCCTCCTTGGCCTTCATCTGGTAGAGCTGGCCGACCATTTGGAGGTTCTCTCGGCCCGTCAGGTACTCGTCGACGGCGGCGAACTGGCCGGAGAGACCGATCGAGCGCCGCACGTCGTTCGGATGCTTCAGTACGTCGATGCCCGCGACGAGCGCCCGTCCGCTGTCCGGCGTCAGAAGCGTCGTCAGACAGCGGACGGCGGTGGTCTTGCCCGCGCCGTTCGGCCCGAGAAGGCCGAGCACGGTGCCTTCCGGGACATCCAGATCGACGCCGTCCAGAGCCTTTACGTCGCCGAAGGTCTTCACGAGGCCTTCGGCGTAGATGGCGCCTGGCATGTGGGTTCTCCCAGTGGTTTGGGTGACTTCCTACGGAAAAGCTTAGATTTGCCGGGTACCGAGCGCCCGGCGACCAGTGACGTGAGACACACCATAACGCGATACATCGCGTCTCTTCAACGGGGTGGGTGAAGCCTGTGGAAAACGGTCGGCGAAGCCTGTGGACAACGCAAAATAGCGGGGAACGGCGGGCCGTGCGCGGGATTTTCCGTCAGCCGATGACGGTGTAGCCCGCCTCGCGCAGCGCCGCGCCGACCTCGGTGCAGTGCGCGGGGCCCTTGGTCTCCAGGTGCAACTCCACCTCCACCTCCGTGAGTCCGAGGCGCGGATCGGTCCGCACGTGGCCCACGTCGAGGACGTTAGCGTCGACCACTGACAACACCCCGAGAAGCGTGGCCAGGGCCCCGGGCCGGTCCGTGAGGCGCAGACGCAGCGACAGGTAGCGGCCGGCCGCCGCCATGCCGTGGCGCAGGATCCGCTGCATCAGCAGCGGGTCGACGTTGCCGCCCGACAGGAGCGCGACCACCGGCCCCTCGAAGTCCCGCGGCCGGCTCAGGAGGGCCGCGACGGGGCTCGCGCCCGCGGGCTCGACGACCATCTTGGCCCGCTCCAGGCAGAGCAGCAGCGCGCTGGACAGCTCGTCCTCGGAGACGGTGACCACGTCGTCGAGCAGCTCCTCGATGATCTGGAACGGCACGTCGCCGGGGCGGCCGACCTTGATGCCGTCGGCCATCGTCGCCGGGTTCTCGATCGACACGGGGTGCCCGGCCGCGAGCGAGGGCGGGTACGCCGCCGAGCCCGCCGCCTGCACGCCGATCACCGTGACGTCCGGGCGCAGCGTCTTGACCGCCACCGCGATGCCTGCGGCGAGCCCGCCGCCGCCGATGCCGATGACCAGGGTGCGCAGCTCGGGGCACTGCTCCAGGATCTCCAGGCCCACCGTGCCCTGCCCCGCGATGATGTCGGGGTGGTCGAAGGGGTGGATGAAGACGGCGCCCGTCTCCTGCGCGTACTCCTGCGCCGCGGCCAGCGTCTCGTCGACCACCTGACCGTGCATCCGCACCTCGGCGCCGTACTCCCGGGTCGCCGCCACCTTGGGCAGCGGGGCGCCCACCGGCATGAACACCGTGGACCGCACGCCGAGCAGCGAGGACGCGAGGGCCACGCCCTGCGCGTGGTTGCCCGCGCTCGCGGCGACCACACCCGCCGCGCGCTCCTCGGGGAGCAGGCCCGCGATCCGGACGTACGCGCCACGCAGCTTGAAGGAGCCCGTCCGCTGGAGGTTCTCGCACTTGAAGTGGACCGGTGAGCCCACCAGCTGCGAGAGGTGCCTGCTGCCCTCCATCGCCGTCACCCTGGACACGCCCGAGAGCATCTTCTGGGCGCCGCGCACGTCGTCGAGGGTGACCGACGGCAAGGAGTGACGTGTGCGGTAGCTCATGACGGCCAGTCTCCCAGTTCACACCGGGGTCCTCCTGCGGTGACCACGTGCCGAGACTGGTTTGCGCAGCGCCGGTACGCCCCGCGTCCCGGCCGCGTACCCTGTCCCCCAACCCATCGCCCTCGCATGAAGTGAGCCCCCGGCCATGCCCACAACTCCGGACATGACGACCGCCAGCGATCCCGGCCTCCTCGACACGCTCCAGCACCAGGTGGCCGTGTTCGCCCGCCGTGCGGAGCAGACCCGCCTCGGCGGCGTAGGACAGGTCCGCAACTCCATGGACCGCGCCGCATACCTGCTGCTCAACCGCCTCGACAAGGAGGGGCCGATGGGCGTGAAGGCGCTCGCGGCCAGCATGGGCATCGACTCGTCCACGGTCACCCGGCAGGTCGCCCCGCTGGTCGACACGGGGCTGGTCAAGCGCACGTCGCACCCTGAGGACGGCCGCGCCGTGGTCCTCCAGCTGTCGCCGCGCGGCGAGGCACGCCTCAATGAAGTGCGGTCGTCACGGCGCGACCTCATGGCCGAGTTGACGGGCGACTGGTCCCCGGAGGAGCGCGAAAGCTTCTGCACGCTCCTCACGCGCTTCAATTCCGCGCTCTCCGCCCGCCAGACGTCTCAGGTCCCTCCGGAAGCACCCGCTTCCTGAGCCCGACGGCTCCTTGCCCGCACGCGCCCCCCGAGTCCGACAGCTCAGGGGGCGCCTGCCTCTTGACCTCGGACGTGTGCCTGGCCTCATATGAGACCGGGGGCCCGTCCCCTCATGGCGGGAGGCGCGGTGCGCGAACGGCAGGCGTTGATGAACGCCCGCCGGGCCCGGGAGTTCGAGGCATTCGTCGCGGGCGCGGCAGGGCGGCTGCTCCATGCCGCCACGCTGCTCACCACCGAGCCGCCGGACGCCAATCCCCGCGCGCGTGCCCTGCTGACCGCGTCCCTCGCACATTCGTACGCGGTCTGGGACCGGATGCGCGGCGAGGACCCGTACGACCGCACCCGCCAGCAGCTGGCCATCCGCTTCGCACGCGGTGCCTGGCGGCGCCACCGCGGCCACGGCGGCGTCCTTGCCGGGCTGACGCCCCAGGAGCGGCTGATTCTCGTGCTGCGGCTGTACGAGGGTGTCGCCGAGGAACAGACGGCGGCGCTGCTCGGCCTCCCCGCCGACCGGGTGGGCGCTATCTGCTCCCGCGCGATGGAGACGGTCCTGCACCCGCCGCGCGGCCCGGCGCCCGCGCGTCATCTGCCGGAGGCGGCGCCGTCATGAGCCAGTTCGACCGCAAGGAGAACGCGGTCCGTCATCTCCTCGACGACGGCACGCCCCCCTCGGTGCCGCCCGCGCTCTACGAAGAGGCGATCCGCCGCGGCGGCCGCAAGCTGCGCCGCCGAAGGGCGCTGCGCAGGCTGCTGTGGCTCCTGCTGCTCGGTGCGGCCGTCGCCTTCGTCATCTGGGCGTCGATCGCCCAGCCCTGGGTGGAGCCGCCTTCGGAGACGACTCCACCGCTGACGCGCTGGTGACCGCGCGCGGGCGTGGCCGGCCCCTGGACTAGCCCAGCGCCTGCTGGAGGTCGGCGAGCAGGTCGTCCACGTTCTCGATGCCCACCGAGAGCCGCACCAGATCCGCGGGGACCTCGAGCGCCGAGCCCACCACGGAGGCGTGCGTCATCCGCCCGGGGTGCTCGATCAGGGACTCCACGCCGCCGAGGGACTCGCCGAGGGTGAACAGCTTCGCGCGGTCGCAGACGGCGACCGCGGCCTCCTCGCCCCCGGTGACCATGAAGGACACCATCCCGCCGAACGCCTTCATCTGCTTGGCCGCGGTCTCGTGACCGGGGTGCTCCGGAAGCCCGGGGTAGAGAACGCGCGTCACGCGCGCGTGCCGGGTCAGCATCTCGGCGACCTTCGTCGCGTTCTCGCTGTGCCGGTCCATCCGGACGGCCAGCGTCTTGATGCCGCGAAGGACCAGCCACGCGTCGAAGGGCCCGGCCACCGC
This sequence comes from Streptomyces sp. NPDC057302, assembly GCF_042667685.1. Lineage (NCBI taxonomy): Bacteria > Bacillati > Actinomycetota > Actinomycetes > Kitasatosporales > Streptomycetaceae > Streptomyces > Streptomyces sp. NPDC057302. Next base: position 5,388 of record NZ_JBHUZJ010000111.1, read on the forward strand.
GCCCATCGCGTTCTGGTGGTAGGCCAGCTCCTCGCCGAGCCCGGCGTCGTCGACGACCAGCGCGCCGCCCACGACGTCCGAGTGCCCGCCCATGTACTTCGTCAGGGAGTGCACGACGACGTCCGCGCCGAGCGCGAGGGGCTGCTGGAGGTAGGGGCTCGCGAAGGTGTTGTCGACGACGAGGCGGGCCCCCGCCTCCTTGGCGACCTGCGCGACCGCGGCGATGTCGGTGATGCCGAGCAGCGGGTTCGAGGGCGTCTCCACCCAGATCGCCTTCGTACGGTCGGTCACCGCGGCCCGCACCGCCGCCGGGTCGGAGGTGTCGGCGACCGACCACTCGACGCCCCACCGCGAGACGACCTTCGCGAAGAGGCGGAACGTGCCGCCGTACGCGTCATTGGGGATGACCACGTGGTCACCGGGAGCGAGCAGCGTACGCAGGAGGCAGTCCTCGGCTGCGAGGCCCGACGCGAAGGCGAGCCCGCGCCTGCCGCCCTCGAGCGCGGCGAGGTTCTCCTCCAGGGCGGTACGGGTGGGGTTGGCGCTGCGGCTGTACTCGTAGCCGCCGCGCAGCCCGCCGACGCCGTCCTGCTTGTACGTCGACACCTGGTAGATCGGCGGGACGACCGCGCCGGTCAGCGGGTCGGCGGTGTTGCCCGCGTGGATCGCGACGGTCTCGAAACTCTGACTCCTGAACGTGTCACTCATGTGGCCAGAGCCTAGTCCGGGACGGGGAGCGGGACGGAGGAAGGGACGGGGAAAGGACCGACGAGTTCGAGACTGGTTCGCCAAGTGTCAGACCCGTCTGGTTCGCTTGTGTCATGGAGATTCTCTGGGTTCTGATGGCGGCGATCATGATCGGGGCGGTGCTCGGCCCGATCCTGCTGCGCAGGCGCGGCGGAATCCGCCAGGTCGCCCCCGGTTCACCGGACGCCGCGGACCCGGCGGACTACGGCTTCGCACGTCAGGAGGAGCTGGACATCCGCATGCCGGGCCCGGACCACGACCTCCTGGACGTCCTTGACGTGGTCCAGCAGTCGCAGACGTGGAAGGCGGCGTCGCAGCTGCTCGCGGGCACGGAGGTGCACGGCGAGGTGCGCTGGCAGCGCGTGCAGGCGTTCGCGGGCGCGGCCTCCCTGGAGCTGCAGCGGCGTCCCGGCGGGGTCAGCGACCAGCCCGGCGGGCAGTGGCTGCGGGTGTGGCGGGCCGAGGCGCCCAAGGACGCGGGCGGCGCGGCCGTGCACGCGGAGTTCCTGGTCCAGCAGGCCTGGCGGTCGTCGCAGTCCGGGACGGACGAGTTCCGGATCATCCTGGAGGAGGCGAAGGAGGCCTGCGCGCAGGCCGCGCTGCTCTCCCCCGGTGACCCCATCCCGTACATCATCGAGCTCTCCATCGCCCGCGGTCTCGCGTACCCGCGCGAGGAGTTCGAGCAGCTGTGGCTGAAGATCCTGGATCGCGCGCCCGCGCACATGGGGGCGCATCTGGCGGCCCTGCACTACTGGTGCGAGAAGTGGCACGGCTCGCGCGAGCTTGCGAACGACTTCGCGGAGGCCGCGGCGGCCCGCGCCCCCAGGGGCTCGCTCCTCTCCGCGCTCCCCCTCTTCGCGGTGTACGAACACCTGCCCGAGGTGAATCTCGTCCGTGGTTTCTACGAGAGCGAGGTCGTCACGAAGGCCTTGGGCGGCGCGCTGTACGCGGTCCACTCGGCCCGCCCCGACGACCCGATGCTGGCGCACGTGCGGCACCTCCTGATCTTCTTCCTGGTCCGCTGCGAGCGCTGGTCGGAGGCGATGAACCAGCTGATCCACGTGGACGGCCACGTGGGCGCCCTGCCCTGGACCGTCTCCACGGACCCGGCCGCGGACTACGCGGTGTACCGCGCGCTCGCGGTCGCGGGGTACGAGGCGAACGGCGGCAGCCCGGCGACGCTGTCGCACTAAGGCCGTCCCCACCGGCCGCGGAGGAATGCGGCTCCCCCCACACGCGTTGAACGGGTAGCCGCCAACAGTCGCCCCTACGCACATCTGCCCCGCCCCGTTCCTGGAGGACAGCCCGATGCTCTTCGGCCGTACGCCCGAGCTCCCCACCCCCGAGCAGGCCCTCAAGGGCCGCTCGACCCCCGAATTCCAGGTCCCGTCCCGCCACACGGTCCTGGGCAACCCGCTCCTGGGCCCCTACCCCGACGGCCTGGAGATCGCGGACTTCGGGCTCGGCTGCTTCTGGGGGGCGGAGCGCAAGTTCTGGCAGACGGAAGGCGTCTGGACGACGTACGTCGGCTACCAAGGCGGGTACACCGAGAACCCCTCCTACGAGGAGGTCTGCAGCGGCCTGACCGGCCACACGGAAGCGGTCCGCGTGGTCTTCGACCCCACCCGCGTCTCGTACGCCGCACTCCTGAAGCTCTTCTGGGAGTCCCACAACCCCACGCAGGGCTTCCGCCAGGGCAACGACGTGGGCACGCAGTACCGCTCCGCGATCTACACCCACTCCCCCGACCAGGAAGCGGCGGCGGTGGCATCCCGCGACGCCTACCAGCAGGTACTCACCGCGGCGACCCACGGCGAGATCACCACGACCATCCTCCCGGCGGCCCCCCGCCCGTTCTGGCCCGCCGAGGACTATCACCAGCAATACCTGGACAAGAACCCCGACGGCTACTGCGGAATCGGCGGCACGGGCCTGCAACTGGACAGCCCCTCGGAAACGAACTGGGGCCGCGCCTGCCCGACCGGCATCGCCACGGCCCCCGAGCCGACGGAGTAACACCCGACGAAGCAACAGCAGCGGACAAGCCCCACTCGTCAGCCGCCGGGAGATCACTTTCGGTCCCGGTTCGCCCCGGCGGCATGACGTCGACCCTCCCGGGTCGGGGGCGAGCAGGACGTATCGCGGCGGACTGGGTCCATGGTGGAGCGTTGTGACCGGCGCTGGCAGAAACGGAAGATGCTGATCCTCCGCCGACAGCTGCGCGGGGCAGGCAGCTTCGTCGGGTGACCTACTCGTCGGCCTTGGCGAGACGCCAGGCCACCATTCCCGTGGCTCCGGGCTTGCTGTCCGTGTTGATGCTGAGTGTGCTCGGGGCGGACGTGATGCGGTGGAGTACGGGGACTCCGTCGCAGGTCATGGTCTGGCTGACGGCCTTTTTCGGGCCTACGGAGAGGGTGATCTTTCCCTTTCCGGCGCAGGCGACCGACAGCTCCAGTGAGCTTCCTCGTTGCGTCTCCGAGGCCGTGTGGATGCCGTCCCCGACACGTTCGAGGCCGGACTCCACGAAGAGCGGGTCGTTGTCGTCGATCTCTTCCGCACCCACCGCCTTCTCCGCCTGCTCGCCGAGCCTCCGCTCATCGTGAGCCGTTGAGGGGGGTGAAGGGGGCGCGGTCTTCTTCTGGTGGGGGCCGGTGGGCGATGCCCTTGCCTGGTCGTCCGCCCTGTCCTGACCACCGGCGCAGCCAGTGCCGAGCGCGACGCACAGCAGTGCCGCGCAGAGGGCCGGGCCGCGGCCCATGTTCCGTCGTCGCCGCATATGAGTTCCCCCTACGTCTTCGGTTCTCGCCTGGTCAGGCAGGTGGCCGGGCGGGTCGGAGAGGAATCTATGCTGCTTCGGCCGTTCTCGATGAACTCTTCTCGTAGGCTCCGCGCATGCTTCTGTGGATCAACGGCCCCTTCGGGGGCGGCAAGACGCAGACCGCGTACGTGCTTGAGCTGGCCCTCGCGGAGCACCGCGACAGCCGCAGCGGCAGCGGCAGCGGCAGCGGCAGGCGAAGTGGCAGCGGCAGGCGCGTCGTGATTGTGCCTATGACCGTTGTGGAGCCTCGCTATTTTGAGGAGACCGTCGGGCGGCTGCGCGAACGCGGGCACGACGTACGGCACTTCGCACTTCTCGCCGATCGGCGCACCGTCCTGCGACGCCTGCGCGAGCGCCGCTTCGGGCACGCGGTACGGGTGGTGAGCGGCAAGGACGCCCCGCTGCGTCGCGAGAGCTTCGCCGTGACGAAGCTCGATCTGTGTCTGGAGCGGCTGCGCGAGCCGCAGTTCGCCGAACAGGTGTGGACCGACCACCTCACGGTCCCCCAGGTCGCCGACCACATCGCGGCCGCCTCCGGCCTGACCCTCGCCCCGAACACGGACAGCGCCCTGACCGGTCGTCTGCGCCGCGCCTGGACCGGGGTCAAGCACATCCGCCGGGACTGACGGACCCCTCTGCCGTCAGCGAATCTGCTGCGGGCCAAGAACACTTACGCGGCCGGTGCGGGCGTCCGAAGGTGGTGGGACAGGACAGCGGGCGGCAGCTGAGCCGCCCCACCCGTCAGGAGGACGAACGATGCCATCCATCGTCAATGCCCCGCGAGCCTCCGAGGGCGAGACGCCCTCGACGCGGTTCGACGACCATCTGGCCGCGCAGTTGCTGACCCAGCGGATCGTCCTTCTGGGCACCCAGGTCGACGAGGTCTCCGCCAACCGCGTGTGCGCGCAGCTGCTGCTGCTCTCCGCCGAGGACCCGCGCACCGACATCAGTCTCTACGTCAACAGCCCCGGCGGTTCCGTCACCGCCGGGCTCGCCATCTACGACACCATGCGGCTGATCCCCAACGACGTGTCGACCCTCGCCATGGGGTTCGCCGCGAGCATGGGGCAGTTCCTGCTGACCGTCGGGACCGCGGGGAAGCGTTACGCGCTGCCCAACGCGCGGATCATGATGCATCAGCCGTCCGCCGGTATCGGCGGGACCACCGCCGACATCGCGATCCAGGCCGAGAACCTGGAGTTCACGAAGAAGGCCGTCGAGCGGATCACCGCCGAGCACACCGGGCAGTCGCAGGAGACCATCTCGCGGGACGGCGACCGTGACCGGTGGTTCACCGCCGAGCAGGCCAAGGAGTACGGGATGGTCGACCGCGTGCTCGATTCGCTCGCCGATGTGCGGCCCGCCGCGACCAAGCCGCGTATGGGACTGGGGGTCTGACGTCATGAGCCAGTACACGATTCCTACCGTCGTCGAGCGCACTCCGCAGGGCGAGCGCGCCTACGACGTCTACAGCCGGCTCCTCTCGGAGCGGATCATCTTCCTCGGGACCGAGATCGACGACGGCGTGGCGAATGTCGTCATCGCGCAACTGCTGCACCTGGAGTCCTCGAACCCCGAGCGCGAAGTCTCCATCTACATCAACTCCCCCGGTGGCTCGTTCACTTCGCTCATGGCCATCTACGACACCATGAGCTTCATCAGCGCGCCCATCTCGACGTTCTGCGTCGGGCAGGCCGCGTCCACCGCCGCCGTGCTCCTCGCCGGGGGCGACCCCGGGCGGCGGCTCGTCCTCGAGCACTCGCGCGTGCTGCTCGGTCAGCCCGCGAGCGGCGGGCAGCAGGGGACGGTCTCCGACCTCGCCCTCCAGGCCAAGGAGATGGTGCGCATCCGCTCACAGGTGGAGGACGTGCTGTCCCGGCACTCGGGGCACGATGTCGCCACGCTGCGGGCGGACATGGACCGCGACAAGGTATTCACCGCCGAGGACGCGGTGGCGTACGGGCTCGCCGACGAGGTGCTCAGCCGACGGATGCTCGCCGCGGCAGCGTAGGTGCAGGTGTAGGTGTAGGTGTAGGTGTAGGTGTAGGTGTAGGTGTAAGCCTTACGCCGCCAGGCGGATGTCTCCCTGGCGCGGGCGCGCGGACTGCGTCTGGCGGGTCAACTCGGTCTGGGCCAGGGAGAGAAGGTCCGCCAGGCTCAGTCCCAGCGCACGGGCGCCGGCCGCGAGGACTTCGGACGAAGCCTCCTTGCGGCCGCGCTCCAGCTCGGAGAGGTACGGCATCGAGATGCGGGCCGCGTCGGCGACATCCTTGAGCGTACGTTCCTGCGCGCGGCGCTCGCGGCGCAGCACGTCGCCCACCACGTCCCGCCACAGGGGCTCTTTCGCCTCCGGATGCACGGGAGTTGTACGGATCGACGGCGCGACGGGGCGATGCGGCGCCGTTCGCTCCGAGCGCGGACGCAACGGGATGACGCGGGCCTGCTCCAAGGGCTTGGCCTGCTCCTGGGGCGGCGCTGCCTGCTCAAGGGGCTTGACCCGCTCCGGCTCGTGGTACCGCTCGTGGCTGCTCACCCTCCCAGGGTAGGAGCCGCACGCCCCACGGGAAGGGATCAGCGTTCTGCCCCCGGCGAACGCCTCACGTCAGCGCCTCCGCCAGCGCCTCCGTCGCCTTGACCAGCCACGCCGGATCCCCGTGCCGCAGCCCCCAGTGCGCCGCCGTCACCGCCCGCGCCTGCGCCCACCTTCTGGCCCGCTCACGGTCGACCTCCGCCGCGTCGGCGAAGACCGCCAGGCGGCGCAGGGCCGCGGCCCTGGGATCGGGGGCGGTGAGCAGCGGCTCGAAGCGGGCGCGGAGCAGGGTGATCGAGTCGTACGCCGGGTCTCCGACATAGCCCTTGGGGTCGATCGCGAGCCAGGGTTCGCGCTGTGACCTCAGTACGTTCGTGAAGTGCAGGTCGCCGTGGATCAGGGTGTCCGGCTGGTCCCCGCCCAGTTCGCGTACGGTTCCGATCGCCGCGGCGACCACACGCGCGGGCAGCGGTGAGCCCAACTCCCGTTCCTCGTCTCTCAGTTCACACTCCCACTCGCCCACGAGCGAGCTCATCCGGGGCAGCCCTGCGGGCGCGGGCACGGCGAGGCGGCGCGCGAGGCGCCCGGCCACGGTCACCGCCTCGTCGGTGTCCTCGACGTCGGCGAGAGACCCCACCCCCGCACCCGGGCCCCCATCCGCGCCTGGAACCGCGCCCGCCCGCTCCAGCAGCATCGCGAACCGCGCGTCGTCCCGCTCGTACAGGCGGACCGCGCCCCGGCCCGACCACAGCGCGAGGGCGTCGGGCTCGTACACGTTGCCGGGGTGCGGGAAGGAGACCTTCAGGACGGCGGGCGCTCCGTCGCGCCGGCGTCTCACGGGGACGACGATGCCGACCTGCCCGTGCGTGGGCGCCCCCGCGGGCTCGCAGTCCCAGCGCCCGGCCAGCTCGGCGACCAGCTCCGGCAGGGTCGCGAGCCAGGCCCGGCCTCGCTCGCCCTCCCGCTGGACCGTGCTCAGCGCGAAGTCCTCTGGTACCTCGATGGGCGTCCCAATCATCCCGGCACCTTAGCGAGGACCACCCGGGGACCAATCCAAGGGCCTACCGAGGGCCACCCGAGGACCAGCCGAGGACCCGTCAACAATCCCAGGTGGCTACCGTTCACCCCATGCCCCTCGCTGAAGCCGCCGACGGCACCGCCCTGCACTACGAAGTCCACGGCTCCGGCCGCCCCCTGATCCTGCTCAGCGGCCAGTCCAACAGCCGCCGCTGGTGGGACCCGGTGCGAGACGACTTCGCCGCCGCGTACCGAACCGTCGTACTCGACTGGCGCGGCACCGGCGAGAGCGGCAGCCCCGACACCGACAGCTACAGCACGCCCGGCTTCGCCCGCGACGTCGTCGCCGTGCTCGACCACGCGGGGATCGACCGCGCCCATGTGTACGGGACGTCGATGGGCGGCCGGGTCGCCCAGTGGCTCGCGGCCGACCACCCCGGGCGGGTCGACCGGCTCGTCCTCGGGTGTACGTCACCGGGGGCGCCGCACGGCGTCGAGCGCGGGCCCGAGGTGCGGAGCGCCCTCACCCAGCCCGATGCCGCGGCGGCGCACCGCGCCCTGAAGGAGCTGATGTACACCCCCGGGTGGATCGCCCGGCAAGGGGAGCGGACGGTGTTCCACACCCTCGGCGATCCGGCCATGCCCCCGCACGCACGCCGCCGGCACCTCCGGGCCAGCGCCCGGCACGACGCCTGGGACGCGCTGCCGCGGATCACGGCGCCGGCCCTCGTCGTGCACGGCACCGACGACGTGTTCAACCCCACCGCCAACGCGCCGCTGCTCGCGGAACGTATCCCCGGGGCCCGGATGCGGCTCATCTCCGGCGCGCGCCATGCCTACTTCGAGGAGTTCGCCGAGGTGGCGACACCCCTCGTACTCGACTTCCTCGCGGAGGACGCGGAGTAAGCGGAGTAAGCGGAGGTCGCAAGAGAAGGTGTCTCGCGGGGCAACGCGCTCAGGCCCCGCTGCCGTACGGCCTCGTAAAGATCTCCAGGATGTGGCCGTTCGGGTCGTCCCAGTAGGCGCCACGGCCGCCGTCGTTGGTGTTGATCTCGTTGACGATCTTGTGCTGCGGGTCGGCCCAGTAGGTGAGCCCCGCGTCCTTGATGCGGCCGAAGATGGCGTCGAACTCGTCCTCGGACACCAGGAAGGCGTAGTGCTGGGGGGTGATCGGCCCGCCGTCGCTCGCGGCGTAGTCCAGCGTGACCCCGTTGGGGATCTCGACCGGGAGGAACGGGCCGTACTGGGGGCCCACTTCAAGGCCCAGGATGTCGGCGAGGAACTGGGCGGACGCCTTCTTGTCCTGCGCGGCGACGATGGTGTGGTTGAGCTGGATGGTCATCGAGCGACCTCTTCCTGCGTCTGCTCCGGACGTCCGACCGCTACGCCCGAAGTGCCGTGTTGACGCCCACCACACTAGGCACGGGCCGTGCGCCCGGCATCGGTCACACGGCCCTCCACCTGCTGCGCAATGCGGCCTAGGGCCGCGGGCCGAGTCGAGTTCCGGCCACACGGCCCCAGGCCGTCATCCCCACGTCACGCCGGCATCCTCAGATCGTGGCCGCGTCGATCACGAAGCGGTAGCGCACGTCACTGGCGAGGACACGCTCGTACGCCTCGTTGATCTGGTCGGCGTTGATCAGCTCGATCTCCGAGCCCAGGCCGTGCTCGGCGCAGAAGTCCAGCATCTCCTGGGTCTCCTGGATGCCGCCGATCATGGAGCCCGCGAGGGTCTTGCCGCCCGCGATCACGGAGAAGAGGTTGAGGGAGACCGGCTCCTCGGGGGCGCCGACGTTCACGAAGGCACCCTCCGAGCGCAGCAGGCCCAGGTACTTGTCCAGGGGCAGCGGCGCGGAGACCGTCGAGAGGATCAGGTCGAAGGAGCCCGCGAGCTGCTCGAAGGTGGCCTCGTCGCTGGTCGCGTAGTAGTGGTCGGCGCCCATCTTGAGGCCGTCGTCCTTCTTGCGCAGGGACTGCGAGAGGACGGTGACCTCGGCGCCCATCGCGTGCGCGATCTTGACGCCCATGTGGCCGAGCCCGCCGAGGCCGACGACGGCGACCTTCTTGCCGGGGCCCGCCTGCCAGCGGTGGAGCGGGGAGTACGTGGTGATGCCCGCGCACAGGAGCGGCGCGGCGACGTCCAGGGCGAGGCCGTCGGGGATGCGGACGGTGAACGCCTCGTCCACGACGACGTGCGTGGAGTAGCCGCCGTAGGTGGGCTCGCCGTCCTTGCCGAGTCCGTTGTACGTCGGGACGTTGCCCTTGAGGCAGTACTGCTCGAGGCCTGCCTTGCAGTTCTCGCACTCGCGGCAGGAGTCGACCATGCAGCCGACGCCGACGCGGTCGCCGACGGCGAACTTGGTGACGGCGGAGCCGACCTCGGTGACGACACCGGCGATCTCGTGCCCCGGAACCATCGGGAAGATGCCTTCGCCCCAGCCGTCGCGGGCCTGGTGGATGTCCGAGTGGCAGATGCCGGCGTACTTGATGTCGATCAGCACGTCGGACTCGCCCACCGGGCGGCGCGGGATGGTGGTCCGCTCCAGGGGAGCCTTGCTGGACGGGGCGGCATAGGCGGTAACGGTGGTGGTGCTGGTCTGTGCGGTCATGCCATCAACCGTGCCAGGCTCATCGGCATCTACCCAGGTCACGGCTCTGCCTACGTCCATTGGTCCTACTACTGGCGGGGACAGGCTCACGGGCTTCGGAGCCCTGATACTGGAATACATGGACGATCAGGTCACGCCCTCCCCCGCCGCCCCGGAGCCCCTCGACGGCCGCGCCGAGCTCAGCGAGTTCCTGCGCACCCGCAGGGCCCGGCTGCAGCCGGAGGACGTCGGCCTGCCCAATTTCGGCCGCCACCGGCGGGTGCCGGGGCTTCGCCGCGAGGAGCTCGCGCAGCTCGCGGGGGTCTCCGTGGCGTACTACACACGCCTTGAGCAGGGCAACGGCCGCAACGTCTCCGGCGAGGTCCTGGACGCGATCGCCCGCGCACTGCGCCTGACGGACGCCGAGCACGCCCACCTGACGCACCTGGCCAAGCCGAAGCAGCACAAGAAGAAGCGCCAGGCCCGCCCGCAGCGCGTGCGGCCCGCGCTGCTCCAGCTCCTGGACTCGATGGACGGCGTCCCCGCCTATGTGGCGGGGCGCCGCACGGACATCCTCGGCTGGAACCGCATGGCCTCCGCGCTCTTCGGCGACTGGGGCACCCTGCCGCCCGAGGAGCGGAACTGGGCCCGGATCTGTTTTCTGCGCCCCGAGTCGCGCGCGCTGTTCCAGGACTGGGAGCAGAAGGCGTCGGACATCGTGAGCTACCTGCGGATGGACGCGGGCTGCTATCCGAACGATCCGCTGCTCTCGGCCCTGGTCGGCGAGCTCTCCGTGAAGAGCGAGGAGTTCCGGAGCCTGTGGGCCACGCACGACGTGCGGGAGAAGGGCCACGGGATCAAGCGCCTGCACCACTCCCTGGTGGGCGATCTGACCTTGTCGTACGAGACGCTGCGGCTGCCCGACGATCACGACCAGTCACTGATCGCCTACCACGCGGAGCCTGACTCGGCGTCGGCCGACGCCCTGCGGCTGCTCGCCAGCTGGGGAGCGGACGCGACGCGCACCGGGGCGGCGGGCACGAGCAAGTAGCTCACGGCTGGTACGGAGGCGCCGCGCCCCAGTTCCACAGCGGCACCGGCTGGTCGGTGGGGCGGCTCGCGTCGGGGCCGGAGAAGTAGACCGCGAGGCGGGTGCCCCACTCGACGTAGGCGAGGAAGGCCGACCGGAACTCCGCGTCCGTGGGCAGCCCCGCGTCGTCCGCCGCGTCCTGCATCAGGTTGACCCAGCGGCGGCGCTGCGGTTCGGTGATGCCCTTGCCGAGGTGCTTGCCGACCATCTGGCTGTGGCCGCCGTGCTCCTGCGAGTAGGCCGCGGGGCCGCCGAAGACCTCGCCGAGCCACTGGGCGACGTGCCGGGCGTGCTCGACGGGCAGGCCTTCGAAGAGCGGTGCGAGGAGGTCGTCCTTGAGCACCTTCTCGTAGAAGACCTCCGTCAGGCGCTCGAAGCTCTCCTCGCCGCCCGCCCACGCGTACAGGGTCGGCGTCGACGCGCCCGTGCCGCGCACGGCGGTGGGGGTGTAGTGGCGCATCTCCTCGATGTTCTCGACGTACGGCCGGATCTCCGCGAAGAAGTCACGGAAGAGCTCGGAGCCCCGGAAGCCCTCCAGGTGGTCCTTGGTCGAGGTCCAGGTGATGCGCAGGATGAAGTGCTCGAAGTCCTCCTCGCAGCGCGTGAGTTCGTAGTCGACGCACTGCGGGGCCGCGGCCAGCGGGACGGCGGCGCGCGTGTACGCGGAGAGGAACTCCGCGGAGAGGTCGGACGGGATGCGGTAGCGGATGTACTCGACGGTGTGGGAGCTCATGTGACGTCGGTTTCCTCTGCGGTGGGTGGTGCCGACAGGGCGCGCCGGGTGTCCTGGTGCGCGGAACCGGGCCCGCGGCGGCCAGGTGGGCGAGCCGCTCGGTGAGCACCCTGTCCGACAACTCCCGGCGCCGGGAGGGGAGTTCGCTGTACGCGTAGGAGCTGTACGCGCAGGAAAGGCGCGGCGCCGACGGATACCGGCGATACGTGATCGACGGTCCCTTCGGCGCCGCGCCCGGCGCACACGGCTAACTCACTGCCGGTCTACTTGCCGTAGTACGCGTTGTAGATCGACAGCGTCGACTTGTTCCCCTTCTTGTCCGCGATCTTGGCGTGGAAGGAGATCCCCTTGCCCGCGGCCGGGTTCTTGACCTTGATCTTGCCGCCGCTGACGGTGACCTTCTTCCAGGTCTGGCCGTAGTCGTACGAGACGTACGCGGCAAGGGACTTGAGGTTCGCGCCCGCCGCCGCGCCCTGCACGGTCACCGGCACGGACTGGGTCTCGCCGGCCTTGGCCTTGCTGCTCAGGTCGGTCGCCGCGGCGAACCGCGCCGTGGAGACCGGCAGCTTCGCCATGTCGGTCTTCTTGGAGCGGAACGTCCAGCTCGCGTCGATGCGGGTGGAGGCCGCCGCCACCTTGACGCTGCGCTTCACGGACGTCGACAGCTTGTACTCGGCGTCCGCCGCCGGGACCTTGAACGTGGCGCCGCCGGCCAGCGGGTCCTCGTTCTCGCCGATCTTGGTGGAGCCCTTGTAGAGGGTGGTCTTCACCGAGGAGTAGAGCGAGGAGCCCACGTGCGTCTTGCCGTCGGCGAACAGCGGCAGGGAGCCCGCGATCTCGTTGCCGTCGCGCCAGACGCCGTACTCGCCGCCGATGCGCGGGCCGAAGACGGCCGTGTTGAACGTCTTCTCGTAGCTCTTGCCCGCCGCGAACGTCTGGGCGGCGCCCAGCGAGTAGCCCGCGTCGAGGATCGGCCAGCCGTCCGGGTCGACGCCGGCCTGCTGCTCGAAGTTCAGGCCCCACTTCACGCCGTCCGCCGTCGACAGGTTCAGCGTCCGGGTGCCGGGCAGCGCCTGCGGAACGTTGATCGAGGAGCCGCCCGAGCTGCCGGGGAGCCAGCCGAGGGCGCCGATGGTGCCCTTCTTGCCCTTGGCCGAGGCACCCAGGTTCGCCTTCACCGTGGCGAGCTCGGACGCCTTGTAGTGCTTGGTGTAGCCGGTCGCGACCTGCTTGACCTTGCCTCCGGCGACGGTGTCGTACTCGGTGTCGTCGCCCTTCTCCCAGTGCCCGTCCCACTGCTGGTACAGCGAGCCGTCGGTCACCTGCGGACCCAGGTGCGAGGTCCGGAAGTCGGTGTACGAGTCGAGCCACCAGCCGAACGAGTAGCTCATGCCCGGTGTGTCGATGGTGTAGTCGGCCGAGGCGAAGGAGGACTTGGCGTCCGGGGACGGGACCGTGATGTCGACCGGCTTGCCCTTGCGGGCGTCCAGCGTCACGGTCGTGTCCTTGGTGACGCTCAGCTTCGGCTGGGCGATCCAGTCGGCGCCCTTGGTGAAGTCGGCCGGGTCGGCGAACATGCTCGTGTTGAGCACGTAACCGCCCTTGGGGACACGGATCTTGACCGTGCCGGACGCGTCATAGGGGTTGAAGGACTTCTGGGCGGCGAGGCCCGAGACACCCTCCAGGTCGCTGTCGTAGTACTTCGGGGCCTGTCCGTCGCGCCCGATGTGCTTCAGCGTCAGCTCGTACGACTCGACCTCGCGCTCGACCGCGGCAGCCGTGCGCACGGACTGGCCGCCGCCGCTCGCCACGACGTACGCGGAGTACGCGCCGTCGACGGTTCCGCCGAGCTTGGTGTCGGTGGTCAGGTCGACCGACGCCGTGGCGTCCGCGGGCACCGTGACCGTCTTCGCACCGAGCTTGAAGAAGCCCGCGGGGGCCGGGGCGCCCTTGGGGTTCGTGCCCGACACCGTCAGGTCGAGGGTGACGTCCTCCTTGCCGAGGTTCTTGTACGTCACCTTCTTCGTGACCGGCTTGTCGTCGGTGTGCGGCCACTGCTGGGGCGCGAAGGAGAGCGACACCGGCTCGGCGACGACCGACTGCTTGATGGCCTTGTCGACGGCGATACGGCCCGAACCCTGCTCGAACGGCGTGTACTTGCCGCCCTTCGTGGACGCGGTCAGCGCGCCCTTGAGCTCGGCGTACTTCCACTCCGGGTGCTGCTGCTTCAGCAGGGCGGCTGCGCCCGCCACGTGCGGGGTCGCCATCGACGTACCGGAGATCGTCAGATAGCCCTCGGGCTTCTGGCCGACCTCCTTGTCGATGACGCTGCCCGGTGCGGCGGCGGCCGTGATGTCGACGCCGGGCGCCGTCACGTCGGGCTTGATGGCGCCGTCGCCGACGCGCGGGCCCTGGCTGGAGAAGTCGGCGAGCTTGTCGTTGTCGTCGACCGCGCCGACCGTGAGGGCCGCGTCCGCGCTGCCCGGGGAGCCGACGCTGCCGGGCTCTCCGTCGTTGCCCGCCGCGATCGCGAAGAGGATGCCCTTCTCCGCGGAGAGCTTGTTGACCTCCGCTTCGAGCGGGTCGACGCCGGGGGCGTCACCGCCGCCGAGGCTGAGGTTGACGATGTCGGCGCCCTGGTCGGCCGCCCACTCCATGCCCGCGATGATCCCGGAGTCCTCACCGGAGCCGGTGTCGTCCAGGACTTTGCCGTTCAGGAGCTTGGCGCCGGGCGCCACGCCCTTGAGCTTGCCGCCCGACTTCGCGCCGGTGCCGGCCGCGATGGACGCGACGTGGGTGCCGTGGCCGTAGTGGTCCGTGGCGTCCGCGGCGGGGGTGAAGTTCTTCGCGCCGACGACCTGGTCCTTCAGGTCGACGTGCGTGGCGTCGACGCCGGTGTCCAGGACGGCGACCTTGACGCCCTTGCCGTCGAACCCGGCCGCCCACGCCTTGTCGGCGCCGATCTGCGGCACGCTCTTGTCGAGGCTCGCCTTGCGGACGCCGTCCAGCCAGACCCGGCTGACGCCGGAGGCGGTGGCGTCGCCCTTCCCGTCGACGAGCGCCGACCACAGGTCGGTGGCGTCCTGCTTCGGGGTGGTGATGGCGTCGGCGTTCAGGGACTTCAGGGTCCTGCGGACCGTGGTGTCACCCGCGGCGCGCACCTCGGACCTGGCCCCGGCCGCGGAAGCTCCCTTGTAGCCGACGATCAGCTTGAGGCCCTTCTTCTGGGCCTTGCGGTTGTCCTTCTTGGCCAGTTCGGTGATGTCGAACAGGCGCTGGTCGAGCTTGCCGGTGGCTATCAGGCGCTGCGCGTCCGCCGGTATCACGAGGGTGTGGCCGCCGACGCGCTTCGTCATGACGGGTATCCGCTCGCGCCCCTTGGCCCGCTCGAAGCGGACGACGCGGCCCTTGGAGTCGGCGGTGACGCGGTCGCCGGTGATGAGGGTGATGCTGTGCGTGCTCTGTCCGGCGCCGTCGAGGCCCGCCGACTGAGCGGCCGCCGGGATCGCGTCGGGCGACTGCTTCGCCGCCGACGCCGGGCTGGTCATGCCCGCGGCGAGGGCCACGGCCGCCGCTGTGGCGATCGTGGCCCCATAGGCTCTCTTCACTTTTCTGCGCAAGTCTCCCCCTGGAGGTCAAGGGGCTCCCGCCCCTGGACGAGGAAGTATTGCCCAGAGTCGAACAACTGCTCAATAGTGCGTCAGAAGTGACGAGTTGGCCGCGTGGTCACCGAGTGGCCCGCTCCGTGACCTTGATATGCCCGCGCCGGATCGTCGCGAGGCGCGGTGCCTTGCGGGCGATCGCGCTGTCGTGCGTGACCATCACGAACGTGAGGCCGTGCTCCTTCCAGAGCCCTTCGAGCAGCTCCATGATCTCGTCGCGCATGGACTCGTCGAGGTTGCCGGTCGGTTCGTCGGCGAGCAGCACCTTCGGCCGTTTGACCAGGGCGCGGGCGATGGCGACGCGCTGCTGCTGGCCGCCGGAGAGCTCGGCGGGCAGGTGGCTGCGGCGTTCGCCGAGGCCCACGGAGTCCAGGGCGTCGGCGGCGCGTTCGCGGCGGTCCGGTGCGCGCAGGCCCAGGGGCACGAGCGCCGTCTCGACGTTCTCCTGGGCGCTGAGGGTGGGGATCAGGTTGAAGGACTGGAAGACGAAGCCGATCGACTCGGCGCGCACCTTGGTCAGGCGTGCCTCGGGCAGCGCGGCCAGATCGACCCCGTCGAGCTCGACGCTGCCGGACGTCGGCCGGTCGAGCCCGCCGAGCATCTGCAGGAGGGTGGACTTGCCGCCGCCCGTCGGACCCTGGATGACGAGCCGGTCGCCGTCGCCGATGGCCAGGTCGACTCCGGCGAGCGCGTCGACGGTCTCCTTGCCCCTGCGGTACTGCTTGGTGACGCCTCTGAGCTGGTACATGGTGTGACTCCTGCGATACGTGAGGGGGTTGGCGGCTTGGGCGGCGGTCGCTGGAGCCGCCTACTCGACGCGGCGCAGGGCGTCCGCGGGCCGCAGCCGCGAGGCACGCCAGCCGCCGAAGGCGCCCGCGACGAGGCCACCGGCCACGGCGAGGCCGACGGCGAGCGCGATGGTGGTGGCGCTGACCGGCGCGGTCAGCGAGATGTCCAGGGCCTTGGACGCCGACTCGCTCAGCGCGGCGCCGGGACCGCCGCCGGGACCGCCACCCATGCCGCCGCCGCCCATGCCGCCGCCCGGCTGCCCGCCCGCCGAGCCGAGTTCCGCCGTCAGGGTGGGGCTGATCGCCGTCACCACGTACGCGCCGCCGAGGCCGACGGCGATGCCGAGCACTCCGCCCACCAGGCCGTTGACGACCGCCTCACCGATGACCTGCCGGGTCACGCGGCCGCTCTTCCAGCCGAGCGCCTTGAGGGTGCCGAACTCCCGTACGCGACGGCTGACCGCCGACGACGTGAGGAGCCCCGCGACCAGGAAGGCGGCCACGAGCACCGCGACCGACAGCCACTTGCCGACGCTGGAGGCGAGGTCGGAGGCGGTGGAGAGCGAACCGGACACGGTGTCGGCGAGGTCGGCCGATGTGGTCACGGTCGTCCCCGAGACGTTCTTCTGGATGGCGCTCTTGACCGCGTCGATCCGCTGCGAGTCCGCCGCCTTCACGTACACGGTCGTGATCTTGTTCTTCGAGTCGGCGAGGGTCTGGGCGCGCCGGAGCGGAAGGTAGAGGTTGGCCGCCGCGTCACCGCTGTCGGGCGTCGCGATGCCGACGACCTTGATCTTGGTGCCCGAGATCGTGACGGTGTCGCCCACGGAGAGCTTCTTCTCCTTGGCGTACGAGGCATCCGCGACGGCCACCTTGGCGTCGGACTCCGACCCCGTGAACGTACGCCCCTTGCTGATCTTCGAGGAGGTCAGCGGGCCCAGGTCGAGCTTGCCGACGTCCGTGCCGTAGACGCTGTAGGAGTCGACGTCGAAGTCGGCGCCCCCGCCGCGCACCTGCCCCTCCTGCTGGTCGCCGCCGCCACCGCCGGGCTGCCGGCCCTTGTCGGTGGAGCCGCCGCCGGGCGCCTGCTCGAACTCGCCCCGCTCGAACTGGCCGTTGACCTTCATGACCTGAAGGCTCAGCCCGCCGACGGCGTCGTCGACACCGCTCTGGCCGCCGACCTCGGCGACGGTGGCCGATGACAGCGTCTGGAAGCCCTGCACCATGACGCGGTCGCTGCTCTGCTCCTTGCCCTCGTCGCCGGAGTCCTTGGCGTCGAACTTGAAGCGCGGGCGCCCGGTCTGGCCGCTCCCCTCCTTGGCCGGGGCGGCGGCCTTGGTGACGGTCATGTCGGTGCCGAGCCCGTAGAGCGACTGGAGGACCTTGCCCTGCGCCTGCTCCATGCCGGATGAGACGGAGTTGACGACGATGACCAGGGCAATACCGAGCGCGAGTCCGGAAGCCACGACGAGGGCCGCTTTTCTGCGGCGGCGCAGCTCGCGCCTCAGGTAGGTGAAGAACATGTGCGTGAAGCTAAGTACGCACCGTGATGAACGGATAAGGGCGGCATAAGAGAACGATGAGAAGCCTGAACGGCAGCGGCCCGCACCCCCGTTGAGGGGTGCGGGC
>NZ_JBHUZJ010000112.1:0-22894 GCF_042667685.1 Streptomyces sp. NPDC057302
CCACGACCGGCAGCCGTGACCTACCAGATCGCCCCGACCCACTCGGGGTGGTCGACGAACGGGTTGCGGTTGTGCTGGAACTGGTCGTAGATGACCTGGTTCCGGTTCTTCTCGAACGCGTCCGGCGGGTCCTCGTCGCTCCACTGCTTCAGGACGGAAAGACGTCCGATCGCGGGGGAACTGCCGTTGTCGACCTTGTCGTTGGGCTCCAGATCGGCGAAGCCGTCCTCGCCGTCGTAGCGCACGCCCATGTAGAGGATCATCCGTGCCACGTCGCCCTTGACGGCGTCACGGGGCTCGAAGGAGTCGGCGTCGGTGTTGTTGCCCGGCGCCTCGCCGACCGCGCTGCCGCCGTTGTCGAAGTCCTTGTTGCCGCGCGTGCTGTTGACCGAGACATCCTCCGGGCGCAGGTGGTGGATGTCGGTACCGGGACCGGTCGAGGTGCCGAAGTCGCCGTGGGACTTGGCCCACACGTGCTCACGGTTCCACTGGTCCGGGTCGCCGCCGTTGCTGTCCTTGCTCTGCGAGCGGCCGGTGTAGAGGAGGATCACGTTGCCGCTGTCGGCCGGGTCCTCGTCGGTGACCTTCAGCGCGTCCCAGACCTGGTCGTACGAGAGCTTGGTCTGGTCGCTGATGATCGTGTGCAGGGCGCTCTTCAGCTCCGGACCGGTCTTGCCGAGCGCGTCCTTGTAGTACGTGTCGTCATAGGCGCCGACCGGGGCGGCGGACGGCGTGGGGGCCGTGGTCGCGGCGTCGGCGGCGGCCGGGAGGGTGATCCCGACGAGGACCGCGGCGGCGGTCATGGCGAGCGGTTTCCAGCGACGTATGTGAGGGACGGGCATGTGGGGGTGTCCTCTCCCAGAGGGCTCGCGCACCGCGGATCCCCTCAACAGGACCTGCGTTCTACGCGAGTTGACAAGTGGGCCAACGGGAGAGTGGCACGGGTGGGCGCATCACTGTATGAACGTTGCGGGTCGACTTTGTGACGATGTCATGGACGCGACATGCGTTGACGTGTGCGCCCGACGTGTGACGCGGCCTGTCTGTCGGGCGGTCTACATGGGGCGGACGGTGAGGATCTGCTGGGCGTGCCCGACCGGGCCGTTGATGTCGTGGAGGACCGTGCTGGTGATGCCCTGCCCGGTCGGTCCGAAGGTCACCGTGGTGTCGAGGCCCGTCCAGTCGCCTTCCGGCTGGCGGTGCAGGTGGATGGTGAGGTCCACGTTGGGGAACATCCAGTCCGTGGGCTGCTGGCGTACGGCGATGCCGTTGGCGGTGTCGACGAGCGCGACGAAGGACGCGAGGGGGCTCGCCGTCTGCCCGGCGACCAGGTTGAGGGGGGTGGAGATCCACGCTGTCGTACGGCCCGGCTGCGGGGGCGCGAGCGGGCGGACGTCCACGGAGGCGATGTATCCGCCGGGCCACACGGTGGCCATCGGCCAGGGCGTGAGCGCGTCGGGCGGGGTCAGCTTGTCGGCGCCGCCGCCCGCGACGGCACTGGTGTCGCCGGAGGCCAGGAGCCAGGCACGGGCCCGCACCACCGGACGGTCGGCCATGAGCACCACGGCTTCGACCAGTTCGATGGTGCGGCCGGGCCGGATGGTCTCCACCCGGATCTCGCACTCGTCGAGGGCCGGCCGCCCCAGGATGTCGAAGCTGATCCTGGACAGGACGAGGCCGCGGTCCGGCTCGGCGGCCAGGTATCTGTCGATGGCGTGCACGATGAGGCCGCCGAGCGGACTGAAGTGCTGCTCATCGGTGGCCCAGGCGCCACCGGCGTGGGGCGTGGGCTTGTAGCGGTGCTCGGCGGTGGGCTCGTAGTAGCTGCCGGTGCTCAATGGGGGCTTCTCTCTCGGCCGGGTTCCGGTGTCCGAAGATCGTACTGACCGGAGAGAAGCCGGAAGAAGGACGGGGCGGCTGCTACTGGAGCGCGTTGAGGTAGTGCTCCCCGATGTCGCGGAGGCGGTGGGCGGCCGAGCTGTGGGCCGTCAGGGCGCGGGCGTTGCGCCAGAATCTGTCGAGGCCGGGGTCGGTCGAAGGCGCTGGTGCGTCGGCGGTGAGTTCCAGGACGCGGGTGGTGATGTGCAGGGCGGACCTGGCGGTGACCGCTTCGGCCGCGCCCACGAGGAACGCGATGTCGGCACGCTCGTCGGCGCCGAGCGCGGGCCCCGCCTCCAGGCCCCGGGCCAATGCCTCCGTCGCGCGGTCCGCCACCGCCGCGGCGGTGTGCGCGGCCGTCGCCAACTCGCCGTAGGCGAGCAGCAGATAGGGGTCCGTGGGCGGCGGCCCGCAGTCCCCGCCGGTGTCCGGAGCCGTCATCGGGCCGGGGCGCGGCAGGGCGCGGCTGATGTCCCGTGCCTCGGCGAGGGCGCCCTCCGCGTTGCCCAGGCCGGCCTGGACGAGCAGCAGGCGGCGGGTGAGTGGCGCGAGCGCGGTGAACGGCGAGATCTCGTGTTCGTCGACCGGCACGGTGCCGAGCACCTGGTGCGCGGCCAGCGGTACGTCGTCGTAGCTGACGCCGCCCGCGCCGCTGAGGCGCTGGCCCAGCAGGTCGTGCGCCGGTTCGGCGGCGACGCCGGGGTGGGCGGGGTCCACATGGACGACGACCCATTCGCCGTTGTCCGTGCGCCGCGCGGTGTGCACGAGCCGGTCCGCGACGGCGACGCCCGCCGTCAGCGGCCGCCGCCCGTGCAGGACGTAGCCGCCGACGGCCGGGGTGAGCGCGAGGTCGGTGCCCGTCTGGGCGTCCGGCAGTTCGATGTCGCCGCCCCAGAGCCACTGCTCCCGCACGGCGCGCAGTTCGAGCGCGGCGGCGTCCTGCGGCGTACCGAAGAGGCGCGGGCTCCACGACAGGGCGTGGTGGTGCGCGAGGAGTTCGGCGATGGAGCTGTCCGCCGCCGCGATGTCCCTGACCGCCGTACACGCCGTGCGCCAGTCGCTGCCCCTGCCGTCCGCGCCGGACGGCGTCAGGAGCGCGGGCAGTCCCGCCTCGCGCAGCCGCGAGACCTCGTCGAACGGGGGCTTGCCCGCCCGGTCGCGCAGGTCCGCGTCGACGGCGAGGTCGTCGGCGAGTTCCCGGACGACGCGCGGCGAGGCGCAGGGGGTCAGCGTTGTCACGGAGGACGCCTCACAGATTCCTAGTTTCCCTACCTGATTGATAGGAATAGTGGGCTCGAACTCCTGCTGCGACAAGGGGGCGTTCAAGGGATGGACGGCCGGGTCTCGCAGGGTGGGATCGTGCAGACCGCAACGATGTCGTCGGATGAGGCGGACCGCCGGCGGACCGCCGGCGGACCGACGGCGGGGCGCGGCGAAATTCGGTTACGGAACCGCGGGCCGGGTGCCTAGCATCCGACCATGCCAAGACCCTCCGGCTTCACCTATGAGCAGCACCCCGACGCCAGCGTGACGATCACCCATCACGGCCGCGCGGCCGGCACCCTGCGAGGTGCGCGCGCCGAGAAGTTCCTCGCCGAGGTCGAGTCGGGCGACGCCCAGCTGGTGATGGCCCGCTGGACAGGTGCGTACAAGCACGGCAATGAGCGCACGGCACGCAATCACCCGCGCAACCGGCGTTAGAGACCCCTGCGCAACCGGCGCTAGGGGCCCCCGCGCAACCGGCGCTAAGGCGCGGGTCGCTGCTTAAGGGTTCGTCCAGGCGGCGGGATCCGCGGCGAGCTCCGTGACCGTGGTGGGCAGTTCGGCGCCCGCGACGTCGGCCAGGGACACGCCGTCGAGAATCTGGCGGACGTTCGCCCGCAGCGCGATCCACAGCGGGAGCAGCGATTCCGCGGGGCCGCTGTAGGCCAGCTCCGGAGGGCGTACTCCGCGCACCGACACCAGGGGGCCCTCCACGACGCGGATGACGTCCGCGATGCTGATGCGGTCGGCGGGCCTGGCCAGGCGGTAGCCGCCGTTGCCGCCGCGCTGGCTGAGGACGAGACCGCCGCGCCGCATGTCGTTGAGGATGCCTTCGAGGAACTTGTGCGGGATCTCCTGGGCGTCCGCGATGGCCTCGGCCTTCAGCGGCCCGTCGTCCTGGCACGCGGCGAGTTGCAGCGCGGCACGTACCGCGTAGTCCGCCCTGGCTGAGATCCGCATGGCCGCATTATGCTGCACCGCCCGGAACGGAACGTATCGCCCCTGGTCATGAGGTGGCGTCGCCGAGTGCTTGCAACGGGCTTCTGAACAGCGGATTCAGCAGCACCGTGGCCGCGGCCACCGGAAGCGCGGCCGGTCCCGCGTGCGGGCCGACGATCCGCTGGGGATCGTCGCAGACCACCGAGTGGCCGATGGCGGCCGTGCGGATCTCCTCCAGATACTCCGGGTCGAGCAGGCTCGACTGTTCGGTGATCACGGCAAGATCGGGATTGAGTACGTCGAGCAGGAGCCCGGCGGCCCGGCCCACCGCGCGGGCCCGCTCCCGCAGCAGCGCGTCCGCGCGCCGGTCCCCGGCCGCCGCCGCGTCCACCACCAGGGACGCGCTCGGCTCGGGGACGATGCCGCGCGTGAAGGCCCGGTGGGCGAGCGCCGTGTCGGACGCCGTCGCCTCCAGGCAGCCGGTGCGGCCGCAGGGGCACACGGCCGTGCTGTCCGGCACCGGGAGATGGGCCACGTCGCCCGCGCCGGAGCGGGGCCCGCGGTGCACGACACCGGCGATCGCCAGCGCCGCGTCCACCACGTTGCCCACGAAGAGATGCAGCAGGGAGCGCCGCGCGGCGGGCCGCCCGAAGAGCAGCTCGGACTGCGCCACCGCGCGCGCGTGGTTGTCGACACGGACCGGAAGCCCGGTGTGCCGCCGGAGTCCGGCGCCGAGCGGGTACTGGTGCCAGCCCAGCGCGTCGTGCCGTACGACCGTGCCGGTGGCGGGATCCACCCAGCCGCCGACGGCCGCGCCCACCCCGAGCAGCGGGCCGCCCACCGTGCGCCCGGCGAGGAACGCGGCCAGGGCGCGCCCCACCGCGTCCGGCAGCTCCGCGGCGGGGACGCCCTCGTGGCGGAAGCCGCCTCTGGACAGGACCCGGCCGCGCAGATCCGCGAGGCAGAAGGTGGAGCGCGGTACGCCGATGTGGATCCCGGCGGCCACCGGGCCGCCGCCGTCCCCCGCGGTCAGGTCCACCGGGATCTGCGGCCGGCCCACGCCGCCGGACGCGACCAGCTCAGGGACCTCCCGTATCAGGCCGATGCGGGCCAGGTCGGTGCACTGCCGGGAGACCGCGGCCGGACTGAGCCCGGCGCTCCGGGCGATCGCGCTGCGGGACACCGGGCCGTGGTCGAGGACGGCGCGCAGTACGGCCGCGACGTTCGCCTCACGGCGGCCGTCACCGGAGGTGGGCGGTGCGGGGGTGTGCGGCATGAGGGGCCTTCCGGCATGAGTCCGCGGGTGAGGGGGTGAGGGGCCGCAGGGGTAGGGGAGTTGCAGGTGCTGGCGGTACAACCTGCCCTGTGGCCACGGCATTTGGCGAGCCTGGGTGGTCCGTGTCACTCCGGGGATGTCGGGCTCGTTGCAGGGTCGTGAAGCGGGCGGGGGAGTCCTTGACCGTGCTTCCGGCGGGCGGCCATGCTCCTGGACATGACCGCGATGACCCCTCTCGTCCCGCGGCTCCACGTGGACCTGGGCCGCCTCGCCTCAGCGGCGTGTCGTCCGCGCGTGGCCTGACCGCCGCTCCCGTTCTCTGCCGCACGGTCACCTGATCCGCAGTCCTCGCATCCTCGCGCCGTAGATCGGGCGGTCAGGCATGCCCTCCGAGCCGCGCCGACTTCTTTCCGCTCCGAGAACATCTAACGCCCGCCCCACCGAAGGGAACTCGACCCATGACGTCCGCACCCGCAGTGGAGACCCCCCAGACCCCCCAGACCCCCCAGACCTCCGAAGCCCCCACGCCCGCCCCCACCCTCACCGTCCAGAAGGTCGGCGGCCGGATCGGCGCCGTGATATCCGGGGTCCGGCTCGGCGGTGACCTGGACGAGACGACCGTGGCCGCCGTGCGCGCCGCGCTCCTCCAGCACAAGGTCGTCTTCTTCCGCGGACAGGAGCACCTCGACGGGGAGAGCCACGAGGCCTTCGCCCGGCTGCTCGGCACCCCCGTCGCCCACCCCACCGTGCCCTCCGTGGACGGCCGTTACGCCCTGGGTATCGACAACGAACACGGCGGACGCGCCAACCAGTGGCACACCGACGTCACGTTCGTGCCCGCCTACCCGGCGTTCTCCATCCTGCGCGCCGAGGTCATCCCGCCGTACGGCGGCAACACCCTGTGGTCCAACACCGCCGCCGCCTACCGCGACCTGCCCGAGCCGCTGCGGATCCTCGCCGACAGTGTGCGCGGCGTGCACACGAACGACTACGACTACGCGGCCGCCCGCCCCGGCGCCTCGTCAGAGGCGCTCGAACAGCACCGGAAGGTGTTCACCGCGGTCACGTTCCAGACCGAGCACCCGGTGGTCCGTGTCCACCCCGAGACCGGTGAACACACCCTGATCCTGGGCAACTTCATCCAGAAGCTCAGCGGGTTCAGGGCCGCAGACTCGCGCGCGCTGATCGGCGTACTCCAGTCGCACGTGGAGCGGCCGGAGAACACGGTCCGCTGGCAGTGGCGCGCGGGTGACGTCGCCATCTGGGACAACCGCGCGACGCAGCACTACGGAGTCGACGACTCCGACGACCACGAGCGCACCCTGCGCCGCGTCACCATCGACGGCGACGTGCCGGTCGGCGTCGACGGCCGCCGTTCGGTGCTGCTCGCACCGGAGTCGGTGCCGCGGCCCGGCCACGGGATCGCCTCCGGCGCCTCCACGGACGGCGCGGTCGCGGAGGCCTGACCTTCGCGCCGCCCCCTCAGGGCTTCGCGCTGTCCCGTTCGGCCACCATTCGGCACGCCTTCAATAAACCTGCACATCGAATACGCAGCCCAGTCACGCTATTCGGCGAAGACTCCACACAAAGTGCTTGTGTATTGACCACAGAACTCGCGCTTTGGTGCGAGAGTGTCCGCTTTGGTGGAGGGAGTCCTTCCGCTCGTGGGATTTCCTTCTGTGAATTTTGTGAAGGAGCTGCCCCCAGGCAGTGAACATGCCTGCACGCAGCGGTGATTCGATGCCGCGAGCGCCACCGGACGTCGCCCCGTCGATTGGATGTACGACGTGCGAACGTGCTTTGATCCTGGCCACCGCGGAATTCGCACCTCAGGTTCCGCAGTGTTGGAAACACCTTTGCACCATTCATGAGAAGGGCAGCTCACACCATGAACTACACCCCCCAGGTCGAGACCCTCGAGATTTCCGACGCCGACCTCGACAACGTCTCCGGTGGCCTCGTCGCCGGTGTCGCGGGCAACGTCACGGACACCGTTGACTCCATCGCCCCGGTCTCGGGCGTCGTCGGCGGCGTCGTCGGCACCGTCGAGGGTGTCACCGGCCTGAACACCGGCGCCGTCACGGGCCTCGCCGGCGGTCTGACCGCTGGTCTCTGAGCTGTAGCTCACTGAGACGCCAAGATTCGTGAGCCCCGGAACCATTGGTTCCGGGGCTCACGGACGCCACAGGCAAGGCTGACGCCACAGGCAGAGTAAGGGAAGCGTTCCGTGCAGTTCCGTCAACAGGCCCTGTCCAAGCTGCAGTCGCCCGAGGAACTCGACCTGCCGGTGCGCTACGCCCGACCCCAGGGCCTCCTCGTGCTCGCCGTCACCCTCGTCGTCATGGCCGCCGCGAGCGTCTGGGCCGTGACCGGCTCGATCGCCTCCACGCTCAAGGCGCCCGGCATCCTCACCCACGGCCAGGGCAGTTACGTCCTGCAGAGCCCCGTCACCGGGCAGGTGACCCGGGTCCTGGCCGACGAAGGCAAGCGTGTCGCCGCGGGCGCTCCCGTGCTCAAAGTCCGTACGGACCAAGGCGACAAGGTCGTGCGCTCCATCGCGGCGGGCCGCGTGACCACACTGGTCGCCAGGATCGGCACCGTCGTCACCACCGGCGCCGACGTCGCGACCGTCGAGCGGGTCTCGGGCGGCGACGACCCCCTCCTCGCCATGGTCTACGTACCCGCGCAGAGCGCGGCCACCGTGCCCGTCGGTGCCTCGGTGGACCTCACCGTGCAGTCCGTGTCCACGGAGGAGTACGGCAAGCTGCGCGGGCGCGTGAAGGCGATCGGGCGAACCGCCCAGAGCCAGCAGAAGATCAGCGGGTTCCTCGGGGACAAGGAACTGGCCGGGCAGTTCACCAAGGGCGGGCCGCCCGTGGCCGTCCTCGTACAGCTCGAACGCTCCTCGTCCGCCAAGTCCGGCTACAAGTGGTCCTCCGGCGGCGGTCCGCCCTTCGCGCTCGACTCCATGACCCTGGCCACCGGCGCCTTCCACCTCGCCGAGCAGCGCCCGATCGATTGGCTGCTTCCGTGACCGCACCGCACCCCTCCCCGGCGCACCAGCAGCAACTGCCGCCCCCCGGCGGCCGTCGCAGGCACCGCCCCGAGCCCCAGCGGGGCCGCCGCCGCTCCGCGCCGCGCCCCGCGTCCAAGGGCAAGCGGCAGAAGACCGTACGTACCCCCACCGTCCTGCAGATGGAAGCCGTGGAGTGTGGCGCCGCCGCCCTCGCCATGGTCCTCGCCCACCACGGACGGCACGTCCCGCTGGAGGAGCTGCGCATCGCGTGCGGTGTCTCGCGCGACGGCTCGCGGGCCAGCAACCTCCTGAAGGCGGCGCGCAGTTACGGCCTCACGGCCAAGGGCATGCAGATGGAACCGGCCGCGCTCGCCGAGGTGAAGGCGCCCGCGATCCTCTTCTGGGAGTTCAACCACTACGTCGTCTACGACGGCATGGGCCGCCGCCTCGGCCGCCGCGGCACATACATCAACGACCCGGACAAGGGCCGCCGCTTCGTCCCCTCGGAAGACTTCGACACGAGCTTCACCGGCGTCGTGCTGGTCCTGGAGCCGGGCGAGAACTTCCGTACGGGAGGCCGCAAACCCGGCGTCATGCGGGCCCTGCCCGCGCGGCTGCGCGGCACCACGGGCACCATGCTGGCCGCGCTCTTCGCCAGCCTGCTGCTCGTCGCGGTCGGCGCCGCGCTGCCCGCGCTCAGCCGCACGTACATCGACCTGTTCCTGATAGGCGATCAGACGTCCCTGCTCGGCGCGCTGTTCGCGTCGATGGGCGCGATGGTGGCGCTCACCGTCGTCCTGACCTGGCTGCAACAGGCGAACCTGCTGCGCGGGCGCATCATCTCCTCCACGCTCAGCAGCGCCCGCTTCCTGCGCCATCTGCTGCGTCTGCCCGTCACGTTCTACGCCCAGCGCAGCCCCGCCGACCTCGTCCAGCGGCTCGCGTCGAACGACGCGGTCGCCGAGACCCTGGCCCGCGACCTCACGGCCGCGGGCGTCGACGGAATCGTCGTACTCCTCTACGCGGCCCTGCTCTGGACGTACGACCCCCAGCTCACCCTCGTCGGCGTCGGCATCGCCCTCCTGAACATCGTCGCGATGCGCATCGTCATCCGGCTACGGGCCACCGGCACCCAGAAGCTGCGCGCCGACAGCGCCAAGCTCACCAACACCTCGTACACCGGCCTCCAGTTGATCGAGACGATGAAGGCCACCGGGGGCGAGAACGGCTATTTCCGGCGGTGGGCCGGCCAGCATGCCACCACCCTGGAGGAGCAGCAGCGCCTCGGAGTGCCGAGCGCCTGGCTCGGTGTCGTCGCGCCCACCCTCGCCACCCTCAACAGCGCCCTGATCCTGTGGATCGGCGGCCTGCGCGCGGTGGAGGGACACCTCTCGATCGGTCTGCTCGTCGCGTTCCAGGCCCTGGTCACCCGCTTCACCGCGCCGATCACCCGCCTGAACGGCGTCGCGGGCCGCATCCAGGACTTCGGCGCCGACGTCGCCCGCCTCAAGGACGTCGAGAACTTCCCCGTCGACACCCTCTACTCGCGCCGCGAACCGGAGGCGAGCACCCGCCGCCTCAAGGGCCACGTCACCCTCGACGACATCACCTTCGGCTACAGCCCCCTCGACAAGCCGCTCCTGACGGGCTTCTCCCTCGCGGTCGGCCCCGGTCAGCAGGTCGCTCTCGTCGGCGGCTCGGGCAGCGGCAAGTCGACCGTCTCCCGGCTGATCTCGGGGCTCTACAGCCCCTGGGAGGGCACGATCCGCATCGACGGACAGCGACTCGAGGACATCCCGCGTGGCGCGCTCGCGGCCTCCGTCTCCTTCGTCGACCAGGACGTCTTCCTCTTCGAGGGCACCATCCGCGACAACGTCGCGCTGTGGGACCCCTCCATCCCGGACGACGCGGTCGTCGCCGCCCTCAAGGACGCCTGCCTGTTCGACGTGGTGGCCCGCAGGCCCGGCGGCATCCACGGCCGCGTCGAGCAGGACGGCCGCAACTTCTCCGGCGGCCAGCGCCAGCGCCTGGAGATCGCGCGCGCCCTGGTCCGCCGCCCCAGCATCCTCGTGCTCGACGAGGTGACCAGCGCCCTGGACGCGGAGACCGAGCAGGTCATCATCGACAACCTGCGCCGCCGCGGCTGCGCCTGCGTCGTCATCGCGCACCGCCTGAGCACCGTGCGCGACAGCGACGAGATCGTCGTACTCGACCACGGCCAGGTCGTGGAGCGCGGCCGCCACGAACACCTCGTCGCCGCCGGCGGGCCCTACGCCGACCTGGTCAAGGAGCACTGAGGTGACCTCGGTACCGCAGCAGTACGACGCCTACACCCATGACCCGGTCGCCGCCGCCTTCGGCGCGCTCGGCACCCCGGCCGACTGCACGGGCCTGCGCAGCGTGCACCTCGAAGGCCCGCAGGTCCTGTGGCTCGTGGTGGCCGGCGCGCTCGACCTGTTCGCGGTCGACGCCGTGCAGCAGGGCCACTGGCACTTCCTGGGCCGCCTCGAACCGGGCACGCTGCTCGTGGGCCCGGTCGAAGGCCCCCAGCACACCCTCGTCGGCCGCCCCCTCCAGGGCTGCGAGCTGCGCCGCATCCCGCTGCGCGAGCTGTACCGCCCCGATTACGGCGACACCTGGGCCTACGAGCAGCAGTACCCCAGTCAGTACGACACCCAGGACGCGTCCCTGAGCCTGCTCGAGCACGCCTTCGCGCTCGGCATCGGACGCAGCCACCGGGTCCTGTTCGAGGCGCCGCTCGACGGCCGCACCATGGCCGACGACGAGGCCACCGACGACGACATCCTCTGGATGCCGGTCGCGCCGGGCAGCGTGCAGTACGGCTCCGCCTACAGCGCCGAGGCCGCGGGGGACCTCCTCGTCGACGCCGCCATGTGGCAGCGCATGGTCAACCAGCAGTACCGCCTCCTCTCGACGCTCGACCGCTGGATCGAACGCCTGGAGCGGGCCCACGAGGACCGCACGGCGGCCGGCATCAAGGCGGGCGAGACGGTCCGCGAGCAGGCCGACCGCACCCTGATCGCTTCCATCGGCCGCTCCGGCAGCAGGGGCGGTGCGCGCCGCGGCGAATCCCGGGGCGGTGACGACGCGACGTACGCGGCCTGCCGCCTGGTCGCCGAGGCGGCCGGCATCACTTTGTCCGGCGCTGCCGAGGGAGGCGCGGTCAGCGACCGGATCGACCCGGTGGAGCAGGTCGCGGTGGCCTCGCGCATCCGCACCCGTGCCGTGCGGCTAGACGGGCGCTGGTGGCGCGAGAACACCGGCCCGCTGGTGGGACACCGCGCGGCCAGCGGACAGCCGGTCGCCCTGCTGTGGCGGCGCGGCGGCTACGAGTCCGTGCATCCCACGTCCGGGCGCCGCATGCGTATCGACGAGACCAACGCGGAGGAGTTCGAACCGCGGGCGGTCATGTTCTACCGCCCGCTGCCGGAGCGGACGCTGACGCCGTGGCGACTGTTCCTCTTCAGCCTGCGGGGCACCGGCGCCGACGTACGCAATCTGGCGATCGCCGGGCTGGTGACGGTCGCGATCGGGGCGCTGGTGCCGATCGCGACGGGCCAGGTGCTCGGCGTGTTCGTGCCGAACGGCGAGAAGAGCCTCATCGTCCAGGTGTCCCTGGCCGTGATGATCACGAGCATCGTCTCGGCGGCCTTCATGCTGCTGCAGAACCTCACCATCCTGCGGATGGAGGGCCGCATGGAGAGCGCCCTCCAACCAGCGGTCTGGGACCGCCTGTTGAGGCTCCCCACCCGCTTCTTCGCCTCCCGCTCCACCGGTGAACTGGCGAGCGCGGCGATGGGCGTCAGCGCGATCCGCCGCGTCCTTTCGGGCATCGGCCCCGTCGCGCTCCAGGCGGGCACGGTCGGCGCGATGAACCTGGTCCTGCTGCTGCTCTACAGCGTCCCGCTGGCCTTGGCGGCGCTGGCGATGCTCCTCGTGATCGCGGCGGTGTTCCTCACCCTCGGTCTATGGGAACTGCGCTGGCAGCGCCGCCTGGTGGAGCTGAGCAACAAGCTCAACAACCAGGCGTTCCAGACCCTGCGCGGCCTGCCCAAACTCCGCGTCGCCGGGGCGGAGAGCTTCGCGTACGCGGCGTGGGCGGGGGAGTTCGCACACAGCAGGGAGCTGCAACAGCGCGCGGGCCGCATCAAGAACGTGACGACGGTCCTCAACTCGGTCTATCTCCCGCTCTGCACGCTCATCATGTTCATCCTCCTCGCGGGCCCGGCCCGCGGCAGCCTGACGGCAGGGGAGTTCCTCACCTTCAGCACGGCGGTGACGATGCTCCTTACGTCGGTCACGCAGCTCACCGGAGCGCTGATCTCGGCGGCGGCGGTCCTGCCGATGTTCGAGCAGATCAAGCCGGTGCTCGACGAGGCACCGGAGGTACGGGGCGCGAGCACGCAGCCGGGCGAGCTCCAGGGCGAGATCGAGGCCCGAGCCCTTTCCTTCCGCTACGCGGACGACGGCCCCCTGGTACTGGACGACGTGTCCCTGTCCATCCGGCCCGGCGAGTTCGTGGCGGTCGTCGGCCCCAGCGGCTGCGGCAAGTCGACGCTGCTCCGCCTGCTGATCGGCTTCGACAAGCCGGTTTCCGGCAGCGTCCTCTACGACGGCCAGGACCTCTCGGCCCTCGACCAGGCGGCCGTCCGCCGCCAGTGCGGCGTCGTCCTGCAGAACGCCCAGCCGCTCACCGGCTCGATCCTGGACTGCATCTGCGGCGCCGAGACGTTCACGCAGGAGGAGGCGTGGGAGGCCGCGGCGATGGCGGGCCTCGCCGAGGACATCAAGCGCATGCCGATGGGCCTGCACACGATGATCTCGGGCGGCGGAGCGGTCTCCGGCGGCCAACGCCAACGCCTGATGATCGCCCAGGCCCTGATCCGCCGCCCCCGGGTCCTCTTCTTCGACGAGGCGACAAGCGCCCTG
This sequence comes from Streptomyces sp. NPDC057302, assembly GCF_042667685.1. Classification (NCBI taxonomy): domain Bacteria; kingdom Bacillati; phylum Actinomycetota; class Actinomycetes; order Kitasatosporales; family Streptomycetaceae; genus Streptomyces; species Streptomyces sp. NPDC057302. Next base: position 13,323 of record NZ_JBHUZJ010000112.1, read on the forward strand.
GACAACGAGACACAACGCACGGTGATCGACAGCACCCGAGCCCTGAACGCCACCCGCATCGTCATCGCCCACCGCCTCTCCACGGTGCTGGACGCGGACCGAGTCATCGTCATGGCGGAGGGCCGGGTCGTCCAACAGGGGGCGCCTGCGGAGTTGTTGGCGGATACGGGCGGGCGGTTGCATGAGTTGGTGCGGCGGCAGATGCAGTAGTGAGCCGGGGGTAAGAATCCGTTCCGGAGCGTCGTCGGCAGAGGGCGCTCGGAGGTGAAACCGGTCTCTCGGCCCGACAGGTGAACTACGCTGGGTTCCAGTGAGGTGACCTTGCGTGTCGCCTGCGGTGTGTGTCGCCTCCGGCAACGGGGGCGCCCTCACGAGGCGACCGCGTGGCCGGGGGAGGAAATGCCATGCGCATGGTCGACGGCGTCATCACTCGAGTGCAGGCACTGCTGCGTACCCCGGCGCGACCGCCGATGGCGGTGATGATCGATCCGGAGCATGCCGATCGCCCCTTGCCCGGCGGAAGGCTCGACCCGCGCCGGGACTACTTCGAAGTGCGCGTCAACCGGCTCCACCTCGGATACGAACGGGAGTGGTTCAGCCGGTTCGTTCCGGTCGTCTTTGTGGCCAGCGAGTTCTCCCACGACGGTGCACACACCGCGGTCCCGGCCCTGGTGGGGCCGGGGTTGATCGAGCACCTCGGTGGGGCCACCCCGGTGGGCAGCGTCATCGCGGACTCCAGGGTCGCCGGGCCGCACCCGGTGCCGCCCGGCGGTGTCGCGGTGTCCGTCGTCCTCTACCGGGTGGAGAAGGAGCAGGTGGCCCAAGCCCTCTTCGACGTGGTCGAGGGGGCGGCCGGTGCCCTGGACCTGACGGCAGGCACCCTTCCGTACACCGCGCTGGCCAAAGTCGTCGTCAACGGAGTCACCGCACTGGTCGGCGGAGACCAGCCCATGCTGGCCCGACGGGACCACTTCGACCCGGTGACGCCCGGCTATTACGCATTGATCGACGACACCGACGGTATCGACCCGGCGGACCTGCACATCAGGGACGGCGATTTGGCCCTCGGGGCGGGCGGTCGCATCGAGCCGTACCGAGCCTCCGACTATGTGCTCTACAGCATCAGCCGGGTGCGCCCGCAGGACGTGGACCTGACCCGCCTTCCTCTGAACCAAACCTGGCAGGACGTCGTGCGCCAGGCGACCACGGCCACGTCGAAAGACCTGTGGAGGGGTACTAAGGCCACCATGTCCACGCTCGTCGGACAGTTGTACGCCAGCCCCGACCTGACCTGGGAGCACGCCGAGGCGCTGGAGCACGCGTGGACGGAGGACATGCTGGCCCTGCGGGACCGGGCTCTGCGGCGTGCGCACCTCGCCGACGACCGGCGGCCACCGGACCTGGCACGCCACCGGGCCCTCTCGGTGCTCGACCTGTAGGGGTGCCCGTGCCCACCGCCAAGCTCACCATCGTCGACGACTTCCACGGCGATTACGAGGACGATCTCCTCCACTCCGCCGGCGAGAACAGCCAGGTGAGCGGACGGCTGGGCGGCAGTCCGCTCATGCGCGACACGATCGAGCTGCTCAGCCACTGGGTCGGCAACTACGACCAGTGCGGGCGCAAGGAGCTGGAACTGCTGGGGCGGTATCTGTACACGGTGGCCTTCGGCGACGACTGCCCGTCCAGCGGCGGGCCGACGGGGGCGACGGGGGAGCCGTCCCCTCTGCGGCGGGCGTTCGAAAGGGCGTACACGTTCTATCGGCAGAAGGGCGTCGGGGGCTGCTTCCGGCTGCAGCTCGTCATCGGCGGTGAAGCACGGCAACTGGGCTCCTTTCCCTGGGAGTTCCTCTTCATGCCGCAGTCCGAAGGCGGCTTCTTCCTGGCCGGGGAGAGATCGGACTTCGTCCTGACCCGCTACGTCCCGAACGAGGACGACTCAAAGATCATCGAAGAACGCTCCGTTCCGGGCGACGAGGGCTCCGATCGGATGCGCATCCTCGTGGTGCTCTCCCGCCCGCAGGCTCCGGGGGCGGCGGACATCGAGGCGGGGAAGCTCGTCGATGCGATCAAGAAGCTGCGCTCGTCGGACACCGATGTGGAGGAGCTCCAGTCCCCGACCCGCCAGGAGTTGCGGCAGCGTCTCGAAGCCTACCCGGCGCACATCGTCCACTTCATCGGTCACGGCAAGGACAACGCACTCACCTTGAAGAAGAGCGAGTGGGCCCTGGCTCAGGAGAGGCTGGACAGGATGCCCACGAACTCGCACGGCTCCGCGGCACAGGAGTTGGACGAGGCGGACCCGGCCGACAGCCGGTCGGTCTGCTCGCTGTTCTGCCACGGGCTCGACAGTGGCCCGGGGCTCGAACGTACCTCTGTCCCAAGGCGCCTGATCTTTCTGCATTCCTGCTACGGCGCAGCCGTGCGCCCTTCTGGGAACGCTTTGAGGAGCTTGAGCAGTATCGCCCGGGACTTGGCGGGCAAGGAGGGCATCTCCGCCGTCATCGCGATGCAGTACGCGATCGCGAGCGAGGACGCGGAACGATTCGCCATCCGGTTCTATCACTGGATAGGAAGCGGCAAGCGGGTCGACGACGCCGTGAGCTGGGCCAGACGCGAGCTCGGGGAGATCTCCAGCCGGGGCCGCCAGGTGTGGGACGACCCCTGCTTCGGCACGCCGGTGATCTATGTGCGCAGAGCAGGCGTGTTCTTCCCCCGGCGACTGCCTGCGCGGAGCGCGCGGGAGTCCGGTTGGCCGCAAGGCCACCGCCCGGCGTCGTACACGGGCGGCGGACTCTCCAGTGCCCCGCGGGTGCTGGAAGACAGGCGCCCCGGCATCGGACGGCCGAGGGACCCGGGACGAAGCGCTGAGCGTGGCATCGGCTACGGAGCGGCGGACGCGGCCTCGTCCTCCGGCTCGGCCTCGGGGTACACCCCGGAGGACGCGCTCCTGCTCGGTGCGGAGCCCGACATGGGCGAGGAGGACTGATGCCCGCTCCGCAGCCCGTCGTCGTGGTCCTGGCCGACGCATTTCGAGATGCGGTCCTCGCCGGTGCGAACATGAGCCGCGCCGTGGAGGTGCTCGAACCGTTGCGGGCCGTCGCGGACGAGAGCAACGACCTCTACAAGCTCTGTGACTGCGTGGACGTGGCCGCGGGGAAGGTGGCCATGGAGGTGCTGAAGCCGGTCGTGGACACGGTCCGCGAGCGGGTGATCGGCCTGCTGTGCGACACCCTCACCGCCTCGGTGGGCGACGCGTTGGACCGCGACCGCCAAGAGGGCTGGCGCACCTGGCTGCGCTGCTACGCCGAGGCGCTGGAGCACTTTCGGGAGCCCGTCTCGCGGCACCTCTTCGCAATGGACCTTCCCATTCCGTTCCCTGCCTCTCCCGGGCGGGAAGGTCTGCTGCGCTGGACCGACCACGCCTATGCGAGGCGCTGGCTGAGCGCCTACCCGGTGGTGCCCTACCTGCTCGAACACGCCGACCTCCCTCGCAGGACACGCGTCGATCTGCTGGTGACGGCGGGCGAGATCCAACTGCACTGGGGCTACCGCCCGGACAAGGCGAAAGCCATGTTCGACGCGGCGGAGGCGAAGGGAAGATTCGAGCCGCGGACCTGGGAGGGCATGGGGGGCTTCCTGCTGGAGAAGGGTGATCTCGAAGGTGCGGAGCGCGCCTTCGACCGCGCCGTGCAGCTGGGCCCGGACCGAAGTGGCACGGGCTATCGGGGGCTGGGGGAGTGCGCCCTCCAGCGGGGTGACGTCGAAACCGCCGAAGAGCGGTATCTCAGCGGCATCTCGGCGGTCCCCCATGACGTGGACTGCTATCGCTCGCTCATCCAGCTCTACGGTCGGCCCGAGATCTTCGAGGACCGCAGGGGCCGCCTGTCCATGCTCGCGGCGCGCGCCGTCGCGGTGGCGCCGGCGTTCCGGTACGAGGTCGAAGTCGATCTGGGCCTGGTGCACCAGGAGAACGAGGAGACCGAGACCGCCTGCCTGCACTTCGCCACCGCGGTGGAGCTCCACCCCGACCGGTCCTGGGCGCGCCTCGAACTGTCCAAGCTGTACCTGGCCAGGAACGACCTGGACAGCGCCGAGGAACAGTGTGCCCTGGCGATAGGCGACGACCCTGAGTACGGCATAGCCCACTGGCAGTTCGGCAGGATCTGTGAGCGGCGCACGGAGTGGGATCGCGCCATCCGCAGCTACGAGCGGGCGCTGGAACTCCTCCCGGGGCTGCGGACCCATCTGCTGGCCGACATCGCCTTCACGCAGCTGGCCGCGGGGCGCGCGGAGCGTGCGGCCGGTGTGGCGCTCGGTGGCCTGGAAACCGATCCGGCCGACGGCCAACTCCTCGACGCGGTATGCGAGATCGCCCTGAAGACACTGACCGTGCAAGGGGATGCGGCGGCGGCAGAGCAACTGCTGTCCCAGGTGCGGCAGTTGAACGGCGATGACTTCGAGGCCACGTACCAGCAACGGCGCGGCCACATGTACTACGACGCCGGAAGGTACGAGGAGGCAGTCCCCGCCTACGAGCGCGCACTGGCAGCGGGGAGCGATCGACCGGAGTACCGCGTGGACGTGGCGCGCGCCTTCCGCATGAAGGGTGACTGGAACGGGGCGAAAGAGGCGCTGGAGCAGGCGCGCATGCTCGGCGGAGACGACGAGCTGTGCCGCACGGAGCTGGCGGCCGTCTGGAACGAGGAAGCCAACGAGCAGTACGACGCGGGGCGCTACGACGAAGCGGCCGAGGGCTACCGCCAAGCCATCGAACTCGCTTCGAACGACGCCGTGTTCCACGCGAATCTGGGAGGGGCGCTGCAACTGGGCATGCGGCCTGGCGGCCGGGCCAAGGCCCTCCAAGAGGCCGTCAAGGCGATGACAGAGGCCGAGAAGCTCTCCGATGTTCCCGGTTACCACGTGCGCCGCACCCAGCTGGAGCGGCTGGCGGCGTTGGTGGAACGCTTCGGTGAACTGGTGGCCACCCCCTTGATCGCCACGCCCGTCCAGATCAGCGTCGCCGATGACTTGGTCCCGCTGGTCAATCCCGCGCAGGACGGCACCGACTTCTTGTACCGGCTGGTCCCCGCCGCCCGGGAACGAGCGCGGGAGCAGGACGGAGTGCCGCTGCCGGGCTTCAGGTTCCGCGGCGATCCGGAACTGCTCGGGGGCGGCTATACGATCCAGGTCGAGGACATCGAAGTGGCCCGTGGGTCGGTCGTGGTCGGCCGGGACTGTCTGCTCGGGTCGGCCGAGTCGATCGCGGCTGCCGGGCCGCTCGACGAGGGAACCGACGGGTTTCACTACCGCGGCTGGAATCCCCTGACCAGGGGGCCGTGCTGTTGGGTGAGCCCGGAGCAGCCGGAGAACCCAGAGAACCCAGAGAACCCAGAGAACCCGGACGGCGACGCCGACGGGATCCGCCGGGTCACCGCCACCGAGTTCCTGTTGCTGCACGCGGTCCAAGTGGCCCGGCGTGAAGCCTGGCGCTGGTTCACGACCGACGACGCCGAGGGGTGGCTGGCCGAGACGGGCCGGGCAGGCGACACCGCTGCTGAGGGCGCCAGCCCGTCGGTACCCGCTGAGCCTTCGCGAACCCGGCTCGCCACCAGACTCCTGCGGACCCTGGTGAGGGATGGCGTCGCGCTGACCGAGCCGACCCGGGTCGCCGGTCTGGTGGCCGAGGCCGAGCTCCGGGCAGGTGAACCGGCCGACGCCGTCCGGTGGCTGCGGCGAGCGCTGCGCGACAGGCTGCCGGGCAACGCACCTGACGTGGCCCGGATCCCGGTGCCCCCGTGGGTGGCGGACGCGATGAGTGGCGGACCCTCCGGCGAGGCCGTCCCCTCGGCCGTCGGCGGGGCAGAGCCGTGGCTGGACCCGGGTCAGGAACAGCGGCTCATGGAGGAGCTGCGCCGTCTGATCGGCACCGAGGAGCGCATCGCGTTCGTCACGTCGGACGCGGCGGCACGCCCCTACCTCGAATGCCTCGTCGACGGCGGCATCGGAGCCTCGTGGGGCGCCACCGCAGGCGTACTGGAATCCGCCGAGGTGAGCGGGGCGGGCGATGCGGGGGCCGTCCGAGGCGACGACGACAGAGGGGAGCACTCGTGATGAGCGGCGCCGTGCCACCCGATCGCGCTGCCGAGCGGACGGACCACGTCTCCCTCAGGGTCACCGTGGCAGTGCGCGGCCCGTTCGCTCGGCACCTGCGGACCGGACGCGGCCAAGAGCTGTGCGCCGCCGAAGTCGGCGCCCGGCTCGACCAGGTGATCAGCGACCTGGGGCTGGCCGCCCGCAGTGCCGTCGAGGTGCGGACGGTGACCGGCGCTCCGGCGGGGCCGGAGGAGGCTGTCTCGCCGGAGGACTGGATCGAGCTTCGAGTCGGCGGTACGCGCTGCCGCTATCCCGCCGAGTCGCTGGCCCATCTGGCGGCGGCGATGGAAGGGCGTCTCGCCGAGCGGGTGAGTCCCCCTCTGCCCGAGAACTGGGCGTCTTCCCCCGACCCCGAGCAACGCACCGCCGTACTCGTCGGCACGACCTGCGCCGAAGCGGTCAAACTGCGGCCGTGTGTGCTGCTGGGGCCCGAGTTGATCCGGACGTACACGAATGACCTTCGCGGACGTGTCCCCGACCGACTGGCCGGTGTCGTCTCTCCCGAGTGGCTCTCCCCCGTGCTCGGCGGAGTCCTCGACCTCGGAATCACAGTGGGAGACCGGACCTTGGTCGCCCAAGTCCTGGCGGAGGGGGCAGAACGCCGACCGTGCGAAGCGCGCGAGTCACTCGTCTCCGCGTTGTGTGCGGATTTCGTCGAGGTGCTCGTGCCGGAGACAGTCGCGGCTCAGCTCGGACGTGGCGACGTGGGGGACGACGGCGACCTGCTCGGGTACGTGACCGGCGCCATGCTGGACGAGAACGGAAGTCTGATCCCGGCCTTCCGCGTCGCGCCACCGCCGGAGGGCTTCCCCGCAGGCTGCTTCGCCTTCCGGATGAACTCCTTGCTCACTTCTCCGATGGCGCTCCTCGCCCCTGACGACCTCCTGGTGACCGACACCCCGGATCAGCTTGTGCTGCGCGGCATCCCGGCCCGTCCGGCCGTCAACCCTGCCACCGGAAAACCGGCCGCCCTGGTCGCGGCAGCCGAGGGGCCTCGACTGGAAGCCGAAGGCCTGACCACCTGGAACCGGGTCGGCCATGTGCTCCTCTGCCTGGCCCACGAACTGCGCGTCCGAGCAGGCTGGTTGGTCCATCAGGACAAGACCCAGGCTCAGCTCGACATCCTGGCAACCGCGACCCCGGCCCTGGTGGAAGCGGTCCGGTCGAGTTTGCAACCGGCTGCTCTGACAGCCCTGTTGCGAGCCCTGGCTGCCGACAAGGTGTCGCTGCGCAACCTCCCGCCTGTGCTGGAGAGGATCGTCGACTCGGCCCACGGGCACTCCACTGCCTCCCGGTTCGCGGTCCTGGGCGATCCCGTCACCGCCGTATCGGCGTCCACGGGAGCGATCGGGCAGAGCGACCCGGCCTGGCTGGAAGCGTTCGTGCGCACGGGACTTCGCCGCACGATCGCCGACCACCACACCCGGAGCAGCGGAACGCTCGTCGTCCACCTCCTTGACCCGGCACTCGAACGGCTGCTCCGGACGCACGGCGACGACGAGGCGGGCGGGAAGCCCGAGGAGTTCGAGGAGTTCGAGGAGCGGGACGGCCGGGTGATCGCCGCGATCGGAGCCGTGATCGGCCGGACATCGCAGGACGCACATCTGCCCCACGTCCTCACCGCCGACGATGTGCGCCCCGCGCTGAGGTCGGTTCTCGCGTGTGTGCTGCCCCGCCTCGGCATCGTCGGCTACGGCGATCTGCCCCCCGATCTCAACATCCGGCCCGTCTCCTGGATCACGCTGGGCGACGCGTGCACGGACGGCGGGATGGAAGCGGCGGAGACCGGCACCGGGCACGCCCCGTGGCTCGGGCACACAGGTGGGACCGGACCGCCCACCTGGTACGGACGGTGTCCGTGCGGAGGGCGGTACGAAGAGCGCAGGGTGGACGTGGGGTTCACTCGGACCCACGACGGAACCCGGCACGTGCTGTCCGACATCCCGCAGGGTGTCTGCACACTCTGCGGTGCACGGGTGTACAAGCTGGCCGTCCTTCAGCGGATCGAAGCCGTGAAGAGGGCCGTCCAGGACGATCTCCCCCGCGGTGGGTAGGGCTCGCCCCGGGCTGAATCCTTCTGCTGCCTCACACCCCGGCCGCGTACCGCCAAAAGTCCCGCATCAAATCGGGAAAGCTGGGCCCGCCCATCTGCAGCTGGCTGTACATGACGGTGACCGTGCCGGTGGACGGGGTGATGTGGGCCGTCGCGCCCGTGCCGCCGACCCAGCCGTAACGCCCCGGCACGCTCCACGGTTCGACGGGGTCGATGTCCACCGCGCCGCCGAATCCCCAGCCCATCCCTTCGAGGAACAGTCCGGCGGACTCCCGCTCCGGCGTGGTGAGTTGATTGGTCGTCATCTGGCGGACCGAGGCCGGTGCGAGCAGCTGCCGTCCCTCCGCCGCACCCTCGGCGAGCAGCATGCGGCCGAAGGCGAGCCAGTCGTCGACGGTTCCGACGAGGCCGCCCGCGCCGGAGGGGAACGGAGGAGGGCTGCTCCACTGGCCGTCGGGCGCGTCGAGCAGTTCGAGGCCTGTCTCGGGGTCACGCTCGGGGCCGGCCTCGGCGCCAGCCGCGTAGTAGCTGGTGAAACGGTCGAGCTTGGCCTGCGGCACCGAGAACGCGGTGTCGGTCATGCCGAGGGGCTCGAAGATCCGCTCCGCAAGGAAGTCGGGCAGCGGTGCTCCCGTGACCCGGGAGATCAGGACGCCCTGGAGGTCGGAGCTGAGGTTGTACAGCCAGCCGTCGCCGGGCTGGTGGAGGAGCGGGATCCGGGACAGTGCGGCCATCCACGCGTCCGGCGCGGGGACGGCCTGCGGTTGCGGCGGCCCCTGCTTCAGTTCGCTGAAGAGCGGCGCCAGCGCGGGCAGCGAGAAGTCGGAGGGGAATCCGTGTCCGGAGCGGGCGGCGAGCAGGTGGAACACCGTGATGGGCCGGACCGCCGGGACCACGTCGTCCAGCGGCGAGTCCGGGGCACGGACGACGCTCGGCGACGCCAGCTCCGGCAGCCACTCGCCGACCGGGTCGTCCAGCGCGATCCGGCCCTCCTCGACCAGCATCATGACGGCCGCGGCGACCACGGGTTTGGTCAGCGACGCGATACGGAAGATGGAATCCCTGGCCATCGGGGCGCTGCCCCCGACATCGACGGACCCGACGGCCGCGACCTCCTCGACCCGGTCACCGCGGGCCACCAGGCCCACGGCTCCCGCCACGGAGCCGTTGTTGACGTGTGTCTCCAGGGTGTTGCGCAGATCGGCCATGCATCCACCCTCTCAGCCGGGCTCGTGCGCGAGCGTCATTTCGTACGGTGCTTTGAGCTGTCGGGGCCCTTCTCCCGGCAGCTGGTGCGGGCGCGCAGAAGCCCGGCCTGCCGGACCGTCGGGGCGCGATGGCGGCGAGGTGCGGCAGGCCGGGC
>NZ_JBHUZJ010000113.1:0-22852 GCF_042667685.1 Streptomyces sp. NPDC057302
GCCGTCATGTGCGGGAGCCTTCAGGCCTGGGCCCCCGGCGCCCCGAGCTCCTCAAGGGTCCGCTCCAGCCACTGCGTCCAGAACGTCTCCAGGTCGATCCCGGCCCGCAGCACCACATGCCTCAGCCGGTCCTCCACCGTGTCGCTGCCCGGCGGGAAGTCCCGCTTCTCGATCTCCTCGTACTCGGCCAACTGCCGCCGGTGCAGGGTGAGATGGCGGCGCAGGTCCGCCTCGATGCCCTCCGTGCCGACGACCGCCGCCGCCCGCAGGCGCAGCAGCAGCGTGTCCCGCAGCGGCTTGGGGTCCTGGCTCGCGGCCGTCCAGCGGGCCAGCTCGGCGCGGCCCGCGGGCAGGACCTCGTACTCCTTCTTCTGCCCGCGGGTCGCCTGCCGCTGCTCCAGCGCCCTGATGGAGCCGTCCTTCTCCAGTTTCCCGAGCTCGCGGTAGATCTGCTGGTGCGTGGCCGACCAGAAGTAGCCGATCGACTTGTCGAACCTGCGGGTGAGCTCGAGCCCCGACGAAGGCTTCTCCAGGAGGGCGGTGAGGATCGCGTGCGGGAGTGACATGGCGGCCATCCTAGGTACGGCGCCCGGCGCGGACGCCCGGCGTCACAGCGCCGCGGCCAGCTCCGTGCCCTGCTTGATGGCGCGCTTGGCGTCCAGCTCGGCGGCCACGTCCGCGCCCCCGATGAGGTGCGCGCTCAGACCGGCCGCGAGCAGCGCCTCGTACAGGTCGCGTCGCGGGTCCTGGCCGGAGCACAGGACGACCGTGTCGACGGGGATCACCGTGGACTCTCCGTCGATCGTGATGTGCAGGCCCGCGTCGTCGATGAGGTCGTAGCTCGCGCCCGCCACCATCGTGACCCCGCGGTGGCGCAGCTCGGTGCGGTGGATCCAGCCCGTGGTCTTGCCCAGGCCCTGGCCGACCTTGGACGTCTTGCGCTGCAGGAGGTGCACGGAGCGCGGCGGGGTGGGACGGTCGGGCGCGGTCAGGCCGCCGCGGTCCTTGTAGTCCATGTCGACGCCCCACTGACGGAAGTACGTCGCCGGGTCCAGGCTCGCCTTCTCGCCGCCGTCGGTGAGGTACTCGGCGACGTCGAAGCCGATGCCGCCCGCGCCGATGATCGCGACCCGCTCCCCCACGGGCGCGCTGTCGCGCAGCACGTCGAGGTAGCCGACCACGCTGGGGTGGTCGATGCCGGGGATCTCGGGGGTGCGGGGCAGGACTCCGGTGGCGACGACGACCTCGTCGTACGCGGCCTTCACCAGCTCGTCCGCGGTGGCGCGGGTGTTCAACTGGACGCCTACGCCGTGCAGTTGGAGCTGGGTGCGGTAGTAGCGCAGGGTCTCGTCGAACTCTTCCTTGCCGGGGACCTTGCGGGCGACGTTGAGCTGGCCGCCGATCTCGGACGCCGCGTCGATGAGCGTGACGTCGTGGCCGCGCTCGGCCGCGGAGACCGCGAAGGCGAGCCCCGCGGGGCCCGCGCCGACGACCGCGACGCGCTTCTTGTGGCGGGTCGGCGCAAGGACGAGCTCCGTCTCGTGGCAGGCGCGCGGATTCACCAGGCAGGAGGTGATCTGGAGGTTGAAGGTGTGGTCGAGGCAGGCCTGGTTGCAGCCGATGCAGGTGTTGATGGCGTCGGGCTGCTCGGCCTTCGCCTTGGCCACGAAGTCCGGGTCGGCGAGCAGCGGGCGGGCCAGGGACACCATGTCGGCGGCGCCGTCGGCGAGCAACTGCTCCGCGATCTCGGGGGTGTTGATGCGGTTGGTGGTGACGAGCGGGACGGAGACCTCGCCCATGACCTTCTTCGTGACGAAGGTGTACGCGCCGCGCGGCACCGAGGTCGCGATGGTGGGGATGCGGGCCTCGTGCCAGCCGATGCCGGTGTTGATGATCGTGGCGCCCGCGGCCTCGATCTCCTTGGCGAGGTGCACGACCTCTTCGAGGGTCGAGCCGCCGGGGATCAGGTCCAGCATCGAGAGGCGGTAGATGAGGATGAAGTCGGTGCCGACGCGCTCGCGTATGCGCCGGACGATCTCGACGGGGAAGCGGATGCGGTTCTCGTAGGCGCCGCCCCAGCGGTCCTCGCGCTGGTTGGTGGGGGCCGCGATGAACTCGTTGATCAAGTAGCCCTCGGAGCCCATGACTTCGACGCCGTCGTAGCCCGCGAGCTTGGCGAGCTCCGCGGCGCGCACGAAGTCCTCGATGGTCTGCTCGACCTCGTCGTCGGTCAGCGCGCGCGGCACGAAGGGGCTGATCGGCGCCTTGATCGCGCTCGGTGCGACGAGACCCTCGTGGTAGGCGTACCGCCCGAAGTGCAGGATCTGCATGGCGATCTTGCCGCCGGCCGCGTGCACGGCGGCCGTGACGCCCGCGTGCTCCTTGGCCTCCGCCTCGGTGGTGAGCTTGGCGCCGCCGTCCCAGGGGCGGCCGAGCTCGTTCGGGGCGATGCCGCCGGTGACGATGAGACCGACACCGCCGCGCGCACGGGTCGCGTAGAACTCCGCCATGCGCGCGAAGCCGTTCGGCGCCTCTTCCAGGCCCACGTGCATGGATCCCATCAGAACCCGGTTGGGCAGGGTGGTGAAGCCCAGGTCGAGCGGGTTCAGCAGGTTCGGGTAGCGGCTCATGCGGGCCCTCCGTACGGGGTGTGTCGTCAGAACAGTTCTAGAGGACGCACGACCTCTTGTGCAACTAGTTGCATAAAAAGCGAGACGCAGGTCTCGTGCCCGTTTCGCGGCTTTAGCCGGAAGATTCACGGTGCGCAACAGGGGATTGACCATTCAACGAAGCACTCCTACGCTCCTGGCACCCCCGCAGGTATATCGATTAACCCCTGGTTGTCATCGTCCTGGTTGGAGACATCCCGCTGTGCGCTCAACGATGAGTCGGCGCGGCTTCCTCGCCGCAGGTTCAGGCCTGGCCGCCGCCACCACCCTGCCCGCCCTCGCCGGCTGTTCCACGCTGGCATCGGCGGATTCCGATCCCGACACGCTCGTGGTGCACAGCCAGCTCGGCACCACCGCGCCGGGCTCGCCCACGTATCTGTCCGCCCTGAACACCTTCCGGGACGAGAATCCGGGCCTGAAGGTGAAGAACCTGGTCAACGGCGACGACCTCGCGCAGGTCTACGAGACCTCACGGCTTGCCCGCAAGGAGCCGGACGTCGTCATGGTGAACCTCTACGACAAGACGCTGGCCTGGACGGATGTCGGGGCGACCGTCGACGTCAAGGGGTACATGGACCACTGGGGGCTGCGAAAGCGCGTCCTGCCCGTCGCCCTCGACGCCTGGACCGACGGCAAGGGGCGGCTGCGGGCCTTCCCCTACTTCGCCACCAACTGGCCCGTCGCCTACAACACCGCGCTGCTCGACAAGGCCGGTGTCGACGCGATACCCACCACCGGCGACCAGCTGATCGCCGCGGCCCGCAAGCTGCGCGCCAAGGGCATCGCACCGGTGACCGTCGGCGGCAACGACTGGACGGGCCAGAAGCTCCTCGCCCAGATCATCCAGACGTTCCTCTCCCCCGACGAGGCGCGGAAGGTCTTCACGAGCGGCGACTTCAGCGGCAGCAGGGGCGCCCGCGAGGGCATCGAGTACTTCGCGGCCCTGCGTGACGCGGGCGTCTTCGCCGACAAGGCGCAGGGCCTGACCTCCGACACGATGACGACGCAGTTCAACACGGGCGCCGCCGCCATCCAGTCCGCCATGTCGTCGGCGCTCGCCAAGGTCCCCGACACGATCGCCCGTGACACCGAGGTCGGTGGCTGGCCGCTCGCGCCGGGCGCGGCGCACGCCAAGCCGACGATCCTGCGGACGTACACCCTCATCGGCTTCTGGATCAGCCCGAACGGCACGAAGAAGCTGGACTCCGTCGAGAAGTTCCTGCGGTTCATGTACCGCGAGGACACCGTCTCGCGGTTCATCAAGGAGAGCGGCCGCGACATGGCCCTGCGCTCCGACACCCTCAGCACGGACTTCCCGCTCGTCGCCGCCGCGCAGAAGCTCGGCACCGGCGTCAGCCAGGCCCTGCTGCCCGACATCTACGTCCCGCCGGCCGCGACGCAGCCGCTGATCACCGCGACCAGTACGGCGTTCACGCGCGGCACGAGCCCCGCCAAGGTGCGCTCCGTGCTCGAAGCCGCGTACCGCACCGCATGAGCCGCCCGCCCGAGCCGCCCGAGCCTTCTGGGAGTCACCCGAGATGACGACAACGCTGTCGACGCCGGGCGGGACCGAGGTCCGCCCCGCACCTTCGAAGCCCCCTTCCCGCAAGCGCCGCCAGGAGGGCGGCACGATCCTCGCCGTACCGGCCCTGGTCTGGTACCTGGTCTTCATGGTCGGCCCGATGATCGCGATCTTCGTGATCGCGGCCCTGCGCTGGCCGGGCATGCTGCAGCCCGTCTCGTTCGCCGGGTTCGACAACGTGCGTACGGTCTTCGACGATCCGGTGTTCTGGGACGCCGTGCGCAATACGGCGGTCCAGCTCGCCGTCGCACTGCCGATCATGATCGTGTGCGCGTACATGCTGGGCTACTACGTGGCGCAGAAACCGCCGGGTCACAAGGTCCTGCGCTATCTCCTCTTCATCCCCGGCCTGATCTCCACCCCGGCCAAGGCGATGGTCTTCTACGCGGCGCTCTCCCCCGACGGCCTGGTCAACGGCGCCCTGAAGTCGGTGGGCCTCGGCTCGGTGACCGACGCCTGGCTGGCCTCTCCCTCCACGGCGCTGGCCTGTCTGATCGTGCTCGACGTCTGGGGCGGCATCGGCTTCACCGCCGTCCTGTTCGCCGCCCGGCTGGGCAGTGTGCCGGAGGAGCTCGGCGAGGCGGCGCAGCTGGACGGCGCCGGGCACTGGCGCACGATGTGGCGCGTGCACTTCCCGGTCATCCGCGAGTACGTGGGCGTGGTGACGATGCTCCAGTTCCTCTGGACGTTCTTCGGGTCGGCTCAGCACGTCCTGCTGCTCACGCAGGGCGGGCCGGGCAGCTCGTCGACGACGCTCTCCTTCCTCGTCTACCAGAAGGCGTTCATCGCGGCCGACCTCGGCTACAGCCAGACCGTCGGCGTGATCCTCTTCCTGGTCGGCCTCGTCGGTCTGCTCACCATCCGCCGCGCGTTCCGCCAGAACTACTGACGCCGCACGACCCCCGATCGGAGCCGGTCACCTTGAAACACGGAAAGTCCTGGCTGCCCGCGCACATCCTGGCGTGGGCGTACGCGGCGCTGCTCGTCGTGCCCCTCTACTATCTGCTCGCCTCCGCCTTCAAGACGAACGACCAGATCTTCGCGAGCCCCTTCTCCCTTCCCACCTCGCTGTCGTTCGGCAACTTCGGTACCGCCTTCGAGAGCGCCGATCTGGGGCTCGCGGTCTTCAACTCGGCGCTCGTGACGGTCTTCTCGCTCGTGCTGACGCTCGCGCTCGCGATTCCGGCGGCGTTCGCGATCGCCCGTGCGACGGGCCCGCTCGGCGCCTTCGTGGAGAAGGTCTTCTCGCTGGGCTTCCTCATCCCGACGTTCGCCGCGCTGTTCCCGACGTTCCTGCTGGCCGCGGCGACCGGCCTCTTCCACACCCGCCTGTTCATGGTGCTCTTCCTGCCCGCCACCGCGATGCCGCTGTCCGTGGTCATCCTGGTGCAGTTCATGCGGACCATCCCCAAGGAGATGGAGGAGGCGGCGCGCATGGACGGCGCGTCGACGTTCGCTGTCCTTCGCCACGTCTATACGCCGATGTGTCTGCCCGGCATCGCGACGGTGCTGCTCCTGAACTTCCTGACGTTCTGGAACGAGTACCTGTACTCCCTGGTGATCATCGGCCCCGACCCGTCGCAGCACACCGTCCAAGTGGCCCTGCCCACCCTGAAGTCCCTCACCGGGACGGATTACGGGGTGCTGACCGCCGGTACGGTTCTGACTCTCGTACCGGTATGGGCCGTCTACACGGTGTTGCAGAAGCGGATGCAGCAGGCCCTCGTCAGTGGGGCGGTGAAGATGTGAGCGGGTCGGAGACATCGCGCGGGGACAAGGGCAGGGACAACGGCAGGGACAGCGGCGCACGTCCCACGATCAAGGCCGTCGCCGCGGCGGCCGGGGTCTCCACGGCCGCCGTCTCGCAGGCCTTCAACGCCAAGGGCCGGATCTCCGAGGCCACCCGGCGCCGCATCCTGGACGCCGCCGCCACGCTCGGCTGGTCGCCGAGCGCCACGGCGACGGCCCTGCGCAGCGCGCGGACCCGCACGCTCGCCCTCGTCGTGCGCCGTCCCACGGACGTCCTCGGCGCGGACCCGCACTTCAGCGAGCTGATCACCGGCCTGGAGGGCGAACTGGCGCCGCGCGGCTACGGCTTGCTGCTCCACCTGGTCACGGACGTGGCCGAGGAGAGCGCGCTGTACGAACGCCTCGCCGCCGAGGGCCGCGTCGACGGAGCCGTCCTGACCGACGCCCGCGCCGACGATCCGCGCCCGCCGCTCCTGCGGGGCCTTTGCCTGCCCGCCGTGCTGCTCGGCGCGCCCCACCCGGACGCGCCCGTGCCCACCGTGGGCCTGGGCAACCAGGGCGCCGGCATACACGAAGCCGTCGACCACCTCATGGAGCTCAGCCACCGGCGCATCGCCTATGTGTCGGGACCCGGCGAGCTGCTGCACACGGGGCAGCGGCGCGCGGTCTTCGAAGAGACCCTGCTGCTCAAGGGGCTTGCCCCCGCCGCCGTCCTGAGCACCGACTTCTCCGAGGCGGCGGCCGTCGCCGCGACCGAGGAGCTGCTCGGCATGGCGCAGCGTCCCACCGCCGTCATGTACGCCAACGACTCCATGGCGGTGTGCGGCATCGGCGCGGCGCAACGCGCCGGACTGCGCGTCCCGGACGATCTGTCCGTCGTCGGCTACGACAACCTGCCCATCGGCCGCTGGCTGCATCCGCGGCTGACGACCGTCGACCAGCAGGTACAGCGGGTCGGCGCCGCCGCCGCGCGTGCGCTGCTCGCGCAGTGCGGCGAGGACGTGCCGCCCGTCGCGCTGGACGAACGGCCACGGCTCGTCGTGCGCGAGTCGACGGGGCCCGCCTCCTGACCGCCGAAGCACCTCCGAACACCTTTTCACCTCCGTACGGAAAGACCTGAGTACCCCCATGCGACGCCACAGCGCCCACCTCACCCATGACTCCGCCGTCCTGCCCTGGATAGGCGCCAACTTCTGGTCCCGCACCGGCGGTCCGCTGATGTGGCGGAACTACGACCCGAAGACGGTCCGCGAGGAACTGGCCGTGCTGCGCGAGCACGGCCTGACGATGACCCGCTCGTTCTTCTACTGGCCGGACTTCCACCCCGAACCGCACCGCATCGACGAGGAGTTGTGCGAGCGCTTCCGTGACTTCCTCGACGCGCACACCGAGTTGGGGATGGGCACGGTGCCCACGTTCATCGTCGGGCACATGTCCGGAGAGAACTGGGACCCGGCGTGGCGCGGGGGCCGCGACCTCTACGAGGACGTGTGGCTGGTCGGCCGCCAGGCGTGGTTCGTGTCGCAGATGACCCGCCGCTTCAAGGACCACGCGGCGGTCACCGGCTGGCTCATCACCAATGAGATGCCGGGCTACGGCCGCATCTACCAGGTGGACCCGCCGTCCAGCGATGTCGTCACCGCCTGGGCGCAGTTCATGTGCGACGCGGTGCGCGCGGCGGGCGGCACCCAGCCGGTGTCGCTCGGCGACGGCGCGTGGGGCATCGAGGTGACGGGCCGCGACAACGGCTTCTCGCTGCGGGACACCGCCGAGTACGTCGATTTCGTGGGCCCGCACGTGTACCGCTCCGACACGGACCGGGTGCGTCAGCACTACCGCGCCGCCTTCGAGTGCGAGCTGGCGGCGGTCACCGAGCAGCCGGTGATCCTGGAGGAGTTCGGGCTCTCCACGGACACCGTCTCGGCCGAGAACGCGGGCATCTACTACCGCCAGACGCTGCACAACTCCCTCCTCGGCGGCGCCACGGGCTGGATGGCCTGGAACAACACGGACTACGACGACCTGTGGGACCAGTCGCCCTACGACCACCACCCCTTCGAGATGCACTTCGGCATCACGGACAGCACGGGCGCCCCGAAGACCCCGCTCATCGAACTCGCCGCGTTCTCCAAGGTGTTGAAGCAGGTCGACTTCGCGCGCTGCCGCCGCTCGGACGCGGACGCCGCGCTCGTCGTGCCCGCGTTCCTGGAGCGCGGCTACCCCTACAGCCGCCCCGCCGACCGGCCGCTGATCTTCACCTCCCTCCATCAGGGGTACGTCGCCGCGCGCGGCGCCGATCTCCCGGTGAGCCTCACGCGGGAGGCGGACGGGCTGCCCGGGGACGCGGCGCTCTATCTCCTGCCGTCCACCCGGCAGTTGACGACCCGCACGCGGCGCGAGCTGGAGCGGCGGGCCCGCGAGGGAGCCACCGTCTACCTGTCGTTCTGCTCCGGCGAGCACCCGGGGACGCGCGGCCCCTGGTTCGACGACCTGGACGGGCTCTTCGGGGTCGAGCTCCAGCTCACCTACGGGGTGGCCGAGCCCATCGAGGACGACGTCCTCGAGCTGACCTTCACCGAGGAGTTCGGCGGAATCCCCGCGGGCGAGACCCTGCGCTTCCCCGTGGCGGGCAACGAGGACAGCCGCGCCTATCTGCCGGTCGTCCCGACGGGCGCGCGGGTCGTGGCGAAGGACGCGCACGGCCGTCCCGCGCTGCTCGTCCACGAGACGGGAAGCGGCCGTACGGTCCTTGCCACCTACCCCCTTGAGCACATGGCCGCGCGCACGGCCCGCGTCAACCCGGAGCAGACCCACCGGCTCTACGCGGCCCTGGCCCAACTCGCGGGCGTGGAGCGTCCGGTGACCGTCGACAGCCCGTACGTGTCCGCCGACTGCCTGGTGCACGAGGACGGGCGGCGGTTCGTGTGGCTGGTCAGCCAGTCGGACGAGGAGCTGACGGTGCGTCCCGCCGTGGACGGTTCGCTGCACGATCTGGACACGGGCGAGGCGGTGGAGGAGGCTCGGCTCGCCCCGTTCGGCGTACGCGTCCTCGAAGTGCGATGAGCGCGCCGCTGTACCGGGAGGCGGGCGCTCCGGTCGCCGACCGGGTGCGCGACCTGCTCGCCCGGATGACGCTCACCGAGAAGGTGGGCCAGGTCAACCAGCGGATGTACGGCTGGGACGCGTACGAGCGGACGCCCGAAGGGCACCGCCTGACGGACGCCTTCCGCGCCGAGGTCGCCGCGTTCGACGGGATGGGCGCGCTGTACGGACTCCAGCGCGCCGACCCGTGGTCGGGGGTGACGTTCACGGACGGCATCACCGCCGCGGACGCGGCACGGGTCGCCGATTCGGTGCAGCGGCACGTCATGTCCAGCACCCGGCTCGGCATCCCGGTCCTCCTCGTCGAGGAGGTCCCGCACGGCCATCAGGCCCTGGACGGCACGGTGCTTCCGGTGAACCTCGCGGTGGGCGCGACCTGGGACCCGGAGCTGTACGAGGCCGCCGCCGCGGGCGCCGCGGCGCAGCTGCGGGCCCGGGGCGGCCACGTCGCCCTCGTCTCGGCGCTCGATCTGGTCCGGGATCCGCGCTGGGGGCGTGCGGAGGAGTGCTTCGGCGAGGACCCGTATCTGGCGGCGCGCTTCACCCAGGCGCTGGTGCGGGGCATGCAGGGCGGCGGCGCCGCCTTCGCCCCCGACCGGGCGGCGGTCGTGCTCAAGCACTTCGCCGGGCAGGGTGCGACGGTCGGCGGCCGCAACAGCGCGGCCACGGAGCTGGGCCCGCGTGAACTCCACGAGATCCACCTGGTGGCGGCGCGGGCCGGGGTCCGCGCCGGGGCGGCGGGCGTCATGGCCGCGTACAACGAGTACGACGGTCTGCCGTGCGCGGCCAACCGTGAGCTGCTCACCGGTCTGCTGCGCGAGCGGTGGGGGTTCACCGGTCTGGTCATGGCCGACGGATGCGCCCTTGACCGTCTCGTACGCCTCGCCGGAGACCCGGTGGCGGCGGGCGCGCTCGCCCTGGGCGCGGGCACGGATCTGAGCCTGTGGGACGGCTGCTTCCCGCGGCTCGCTGAGGCGGTCGAGCGGGGCCTTGTCTCCGAGGACGCCCTGGACGCGGCGGTCGCCCGCGTCCTCGCGCTGAAGTTCCGCCTGGGTCTTTTCGAGCGGCCCTTCGTCGGCGAAAGCCCTGAACGCGACCGCGCTCTGGACGAGTTGAGCGAGCGCCTGGCCCGCGAGTCGATCGTCCTGCTGAGCCACGACGGGCAGACGCTTCCCCTGGCGACGCCTGCCCGCATCGCGGTCATCGGCCCCAACGCCGACGCGCTCCCCCAGCAGCTCGGCGACTACACCGCGCCGCAGCGACCCGGCACCGGGCTCACCGTCCTGGACGGCATCAGGGCGGTGGCGCCGCCGCACACCGAGGTGACGTACGCGCGGGGCTGCGACCTCGTCGGCGACGACCACGCGGGGATCGCGGACGCGGTGGCGCTGGCCGCCGGCGCCGATACCGCCGTCCTCGTGCTCGGCGGATCGAGCGCGCGGGAGGCCGACACCCGCTTCGACAGCAATGGGGCGGCCCTCGTGGCGTCCGGAACCCCTGTGGGCATGACGTGCGGCGAAGGTGTCGACCTTGCCGAACTGAGCCTGCAGTACGGTCAGTTGACTCTCCTCGATGCCGTGGCCGCCACCGGCACGCCCGTGGTCGTCGTGCTCGTCCAGGGGCGGCCGCATGCCCTCCCGGAGCAGGTCGGGCGGGCCCGCGCCGTGCTCAGCGCCTGGTATCCGGGGCCGTGGGGAGGCCGGGCGATCGCCGATGTGCTCTTCGGGCGCGCGGAGCCCGAGGGGCGGCTGCCCGTCTCCGTGCCGCGCTCGGCGGCGCAGCTTCCGGTGTTCTACAACGCCAAGGATCACGGCTACCGCGGTTACGTGGACCAGCCCGCCACCGCGCTGCACGCCTTCGGCCACGGCCTCTCGTACACGACCGTCGAGTACGGGGAGCCCCGGCTCTCCCGCTCGCAGGTCCCGGTCACCGATCCGGCGCTCACCTGCACGGTCGCCGTGACGAACACGGGGGCGCGGGCCGTGCGGGAGACCGTGCAGCTCTATGTGCGCCGGGTCTCGGGCTCCAGCTCCTGGCCGCGCGTCCGGGAGCTGCGCGGCTTCGCCCGGCTCGACCTGGCGCCCGGCGAACACGCCGAGGTCGCCTTCGTCGTCGACGCGGATACCCTGGCCTCGCCGGACCGCACGCTGGAGTACGCGGTGGAGCCCGGCGAGCTCCTGCTGGAGACCGGGCCCGCCTCCGACCGCACGCGCGGCGCCCTCCTGACCCTGACCTCCTCGTGTTCCTGACGCCCTCGTGAGCGCCACGTCCGAATCCCGCCAGCCGCGTGCCTTCGCAGCCCGCAGACTTGTGGGTGTCACCGAGGATCAGTGACCGGGAAAGAGGGAGCATCTGATGACCAAGGTCATGGGCAAGGCCGTCTACACGACCGTCGACAGCCCGCTGGGCGAGCTGCTGCTGGTGGGCGAGGAGTCGGCCACCGCGAACGGCGGCACCGCGCTGGCCTCCCTGTCTATGCCGGGGCAGAAGGGCGGCGCGGTCGTCCAGGACGGGTGGGCGCGTGACGACGAGGCCTTCGCCGTGATCGCCGGGCAACTGCGCTCGTACTTCGACGGGACGCGTCAGCACTTCGACATCGAGTACGTGAGCGGCGTCGGCACCGACTTCCAGGAGCGGGTCTGGCACGCCCTCGACACCCTCCCGTACGGCACGACCACCTCGTACGGGAAGCTCGCCGCACAGCTCGGCATCTCGCGCGCCGCGGTCCGCGCCCTGGGCACGGCGATCGGGCGCAACCCGCTGCTGGTCGTGCGCCCCTGCCACCGGGTCATCGGCGCCGACGGCTCCTTGACCGGGTACGCGGGCGGCCTCGATGCCAAGCGGCGGCTGCTGGACCTGGAGTCCGCCTGAGCGCAGCCCGCGAGCGCGGCCGAAGCCGAAGCCGAAGCCTCAGCCGCGCTCGCGGAGGTACGCCTCCAGCTCCGCGGCCCCGGTCAGCATCGCCCGCCCGCGGGCGGACAGCCGCGCGTGCCAGTCGCCCAGCGCGGCCTCCAGCGGCTCAAGGCCGCCGGCCGCCCGCACCTGGGCGATCAGCGGGGCGATCTGCTCCAGCAGGTAGCCGCCCCGCCTGAGTTGGTGGGCGAGGCGGGCGTCCCGTACATCGGCGTCGTCGTAGACGCGGTAGCCGGTCCGCACGTCGCGGCGCGGGGCCACGAGCCCGGCACGCTCCCATTTGCGCAGTGTCGCGGGCCGGATGCCGAGCTTTCCCGCCAGCGGCCCGATGAACGTTCCGTCGGGTCCGGGAGCCGCGAACTGCCCCGACTGCGCGCCGGATCCGGGCGCCGTGGTGGGCTCCAGGTCGCGCAGGGCGCTCTCCACGGCCTGGAGGGTCCGCCGGTCGTCGAGGAGCTCGGCGTGGCTCTCGTCGATGATCCGGAAAGCCTCATCGACCGCGCCCTGGTTGACGGCCCGCATGATCGACGTCGCCGTCCGGTGGCCGTGGCCGGGCATCAGGGCGAGAAACGTGCGCAGAGCTCCCGCGTGCAGCGAGGTGTAGGTGCGGTAGCCGTGGGGCGTGCGACCGGCGGCCGGAAGGATCCCGGCCTCCTCATAGTTTCTGACGGCCTGCGTGGACAGACCGTGTTCGCGCGCCAGATCCACCGGCCGCAGCCGCTCACCGGTTTTAAGCTTTCGCCCCATGAGGCCGACGATATCGCGGAAAAGTTTCCACCGAAGGTTCAACGATACCGTCGAAGGCATGGCTACCGATATCAAGGCTGACATCAAGGACACCACTCACGCAGTCGAGGCTGCCGCCGTCATGAGGCTGCTCGAGGGACGGCCCCGGCTGCTCGCCCTGGGCGAGCCCACCCACGGCGAGGACGCCCTGCTCGACCTGCGCAACGAGCTCTTCCGGCAGCTGGTCGAGCAGCAGGGCTACCGGACCGTCGCGATCGAGAGCGACTGTCTGATGGGCCTGGTCGTGGACGACTACGTCACCTCGGGCACCGGCACTCTCGACGAGGCCATGGAGCGCGGGTTCAGCCACGGCTGGGGCGCCTCCGCGGCCAACCGCGAACTCGTGCGCTGGATGCGGGCGTACAACGACGGCAGGACCGCGTCCGAACGGCTGCGCTTCGCCGGATTCGACGGCCCGCTGGAGATCACCCACGCCGCGAGCCCCCGCCGAGCCCTCACCGCACTCCACGGATTCCTCTCGGCCCACGTGGACGCGGACCTGCTGCCCTGCACCGCGGACACCCTCGACCGGCTGCTCGGCGCCGACGACCGGTGGACCGATTCCGCCGCGATGATGGACCCCGCCAGGTCCGTCGGGCAGTCCGCCGAGGCCGGTCGGCTGCGGCTGCTCGCCGACGATCTGGTGGCGCTGCTCGAAGCGGGGGCGCCACACCTGACCACCACGGCCTCGCGGGACGACTGGGACAGGGCGTGCCTGTACGGGCGCACCGCCATCGGTCTGCTGCGCTACCACTACTGGATGGCCGACGCCTCACCGGCCCGCATGACCCGGCTCATCGGCCTGCGGGACCAGATGATGGCCCACAATCTCCTCGCCGTCGCCGAGCGGAGCCCGGCGCTGATCCACGCCCACAACGGCCATCTCCAGCGCGACAAGAGCACGACGCGGATGGGCGGAACGCTCCTGGAGTGGTGGGGCGCCGGTGCGCTGGTGAGCGCCCGGCTCGGCGAGGAGTACGCCTTCGTGGCCACGGCCGTCGGCACGATCCGACACCAGGGAGTGGACACGCCGCCGCGGGACACCGTCGAGGGGATCCTGTACGCGCTCCCGCAGGACCGCTGTGTCGTCGACGCGCCCCGGCTGGCCACCGCCCTGGACGGCACACGGCCCGCGCCCCGCGTGTCCCCCTGGTTCGGCTACGCCCCGCTCGACCCGGCCCACTTGGCGTCCGGTGACGGGATCGTGTTCCTCAAGGACGTGCCGCAGAGCTAAAGCCGCCGGTCGGCGCCGCTCGCTAGCGTGCGCCCCGGTGCCCCAGGCGCTCCGAGAGGTCGCCCGCGCCCTTGGCCGCGAGCTCGGCGAGTTCCTCTTCGCGCTGCTCGCTCCAGCGGATCATCGGCACGGAGATGGAGAGCGCCGCGACGACGTGGCCCGCGCTGTCGCGGACCGGGGCGGCCACGCAGCTCACGTCCGGGTTCGACTCGCGGTGTTCGGCGGCGACCCCGCGCTCGCGGATCTCGCCGAGCGCGGCGAGCAGCGCCTTCGGCTCCGTGATGCTGTTCTGGGTCATCGCCACCAACGCGCGCCCCGCCAGGCGGGTTTCGAGCTCGGTCGGGGGCAGTGAGGCGAGCAGCATCTTGCCGACCGACGTGCAGTGGGCGGGCAGTTTGCGGCCCGCGGCGGAGACCATGCGCACCGCGTGCGTGGAGTCCACCTTGGCGATGTAGATGACGTCCGTGTCCTCGAGGACCGCCACGTGCACGGTCTCGTCGCAGGTCTCCGCCACCTCGCGGGCCACCTGCTGCCCCTCGGCGGCCAGGTCGAGCTGTTCCGCGTACCGGCTGCCGAGCTGGTAGGCGCGTACGCCGAGGCGGTAGCGGCCCGTCTGGTCCGGGATCTGGACAAGGTACGAGCGGGCGGCGAGGGTGGTCAGGAGTTCGTGCACGGTGGTGCGCGGCAGCTGGAGTCTGCGGGTCACCTCGGGGGCGGACAGTGTCCCGTCGCCCTCCAGGAACAGCTCCAGTATGTCCAGCGCCCTGGTCACCGCAGGAACAAGTCGTCCCATGGTCGGCCTCCCACCCCGTGCGTCCGACGTTTCGTCCGAAACCTCGGTCAACGATCGATATGACGAACACAGGCTAGACACAGCGGCGTTCGCCGCGCAACGCCCCTGAGCGACACCTGTGGGTCCAAGACCGTTTCGCGCGACCCATTGACACCCTGCCGCCTGCGTGAATACGGTCACGCCAACATTTCGAACGTGTGACGAAATACCGAACAACCAAGGGGCAACTGCCTTGCGTATTACGGGAATCAGCACGCACGTGGTGGGAACGCCGTGGCGCAATCTCACCTACGTCCAGGTCCACACCGACGAAGGTCTCACCGGAGTCGGCGAGACCCGCATGCTCGGCCGCACCGACGCGCTCATCGGCTACCTCCAGGAGGCCGCGGCCAACCACATCGTGGGATCCGACCCGTTCGCGGTCGAGGATCTCGTACGGAAGATGAAGTACGGCGACTACGGCCGCGCGGGCGAGATCGTCATGTCGGGCATCGCCTGCGTGGAGATGGCCTGCTGGGACATCAAGGGCAAGGCCCTTGGGGTGCCGGTCTGGCAGCTGCTCGGCGGGAAGGTGACCGACAAGGTCAAGGCATACGCGAACGGCTGGTACACCACCGAGCGCACTCCGGAGGCGTACCACAAGGCCGCTCGGGCCGTGATGGAGCGGGGCTACCGCGCCCTGAAGATCGACCCGTTCGGGACCGGTCACTTCGAGCTCGACCAGGCGGGCACGTCCTACGCGGTCTCGCTGATCGAGGCGGTGCGGGACGCGATCGGCCCGGACGCCGAGCTGATGCTGGAGATGCACGGGCGCTTCAGCCCGTCCACGGCGGTGCGCCTGGCACGGGAGATGGCGCCGTTCAAGCCCGCCTGGCTCGAGGAGCCGGTGCCGCCGGAGAACCTCAAGGCCCTGGAGAAGGTCGCCGCCAAGGTGGACATGCCCATCGCCACCGGTGAGCGCATCCACGACCGGATCGAGTTCCGCGAGCTCTTCGAGTCGCAGGCCGCCGACATCATCCAGCCGGACCTCGGCCACATCGGCGGCATCCTGGAGGCCCGCAAGCTGGCCGCGACGGCGGAGACGCACTACACGCTGATCGCCCCGCACAACGTGGGCGGCTCGGTGCTCACCGCGGCCTCGCTCCAACTCGCCGCCTGCACACTCAACTTCAAGATCCTGGAGCACTTCAACGACTTCGCGGACGCGGAGATCAAGAAGGTGGTCAAGGGCGCGCCCCAGGTGGTCGACGGCTACTTCGAGGTGTCGCACGAGCCGGGCCTGGGCGTCGAGCTCGACACGGACGCGGCGGCCGAGTTCCCGCAGCAGCAGGCGCGGTTCGACCTGTGGGCCGAGGGCTGGGAGAAGCGCTCCCCCAAGGCGGCCGGTAAGTGAGCACCGACTCGTCGTCGCGCGCGATCGTCGTCGACCGTCCCGGCTCGCACCGGCTCACGGCCGGGGCTCCGCCCGAGCCCGGCCCCGGTGAGGTCCTGGTGCGGGTGGCCGCCGCCGGGATCTGCATGAGCGACCGCGAGGTGTACGACGGTCACCGGGACGCCGCCTACGTGCGCTATCCGGTGATCCCCGGGCACGAGTGGTCCGGCACCGTCGAGGCCACCGGTGAGGGCGTCGACCCGGCACTCGTCGGGCAGAAGACCGTCGCCGAGGGGTTCCGTGCCTGCGGCACCTGCGAGCGGTGCCGCTGCGGGGAGACGAGCCTGTGCGGCGGCGGGTACGCGGAGACCGGATTCACCGAGCCCGGCGCCTTCGCCGACCATGTCGCCGTCCCCGCCCGGCTCCTGCACCTCCTGCACCCGGACGCGGACCTCGCCGCCGCGGCCCTGCTCGAACCCGCCGCGGTCATCGCCGGCGCGGTGCGGACGGGACGGCCACGGCCGGGCGAGCGGATCGCGGTGGTCGGCGCGGGCACCCTGGGGATGCTCGCGGTGCAGTTGCTCGCCGCCTCGTCGCCCGGCGAGCTCGTCGTGATCGACCCGCGGGCCGAGCGCGGCCGGCAGGCGCTGGACTTCGGGGCGGGCGAAACCCTGACGCCCGCCGAAGCGGAGGCGTACCACGGCCGCTTCGACCTGGTCGTGGAGACCGCGGGGGCGCCGAGCACGGCCGCCTCCTCCTGCCTCCTCGCGCGCAGGGGCGGCCGGGTGGTGCTCACCGGCATGTTCACTCCCGGCGCCGTCGGCATCGATCCGGTGCATCTCTCGCTGAGCCAGCTGGAGGTGCGCAGCGTCTTCGGTGCCCCGTCCTCCGCCTGGTCGGACGCGGTGCGGGCGTTCGGGCTCGGCCTGCTCGACCCGGCGCCGCTCATCACCCACGAGTTCCCGCTGGAGCGGTTCGGCGAGGCCGTGGCACTGGTCGGCGGCGGCGATCCGAAGACCGGGAAGGTGCTCCTGCGCCCCTGACACACCCGCCGTGCACCCGTGCACCCGTTGAACCGACCAACGTACGAAATATCGAACACAGCAGCATTCACAGCACATGGGAGTCCCGTGACCAGCCCGTCAGCACCCCGCCGCCCCGGCGTCGACGCCCTAGCCCGCATCGGGCACCCCGTACCCGCCGTCGACCCGGCGGACGCGTCCCCGCACACGTTCCCCGACGGTGGCACCTGGCGCACCGAGATCCCCTCCGTGGAGGGCCCCGAGGCGCTGGCCGTCGTGCTCAAGGAGAGCTCGCGGCTCGACGTGCCGATCCACCGGATCAGCCAGGGCAGCGGCATCTGGATGCTCTCCGACGACGAGATCACCGAGATGGTGGACGACTGCGCCGAACGGGACATCGAGCTCTGCCTGTTCACCGGGCCGCGCGGCACCTGGGACATCGGCGCCGCCACCCGCACCGACTCCGGCGGCGGCGGCCTTCGCTCGCGCGGCCATGACGCGCTCGCCGGATGCGTCGAAGACGCCGTACGGGCAACGGAGTTGGGGGTGCGCTGCCTGCTCGTCGCCGACGAGGGCGTGCTGTGGACGCTGCACCGGCTGCGGACGGCCGGTGTGCTGCCCGCCGACACCACGTTCAAGGTGTCGGCCCTGATCGGCCCGGTCAACCCGGCCTCGTACGCGGTCTACGAGCGGCTCGGCGCCGACTCCCTCAACATCCCCTCCGACCTCACCCTGGATCACCTCACGGAGATCCGCCGGGCGAGCCGCGCGCCGATGGACCTGTACGTCGAGGCCCCCGACGACCTCGGCGGCTACGTCCGGATGTACGAGGCGGCCGAGCTGATCCGGCGCGGCGCCCCGCTCTACCTCAAGTTCGGCCTGAGCAAGTCCCCCGGCATCTACCCCTACGGTGCCCACCTGCGCGACCACACCCTGGCGACCGCCCGCGAACGGGTCCGCCGCGGTCGTCTCGCCCTCGACCTGCTCGCCCGGCACGGAGCGGACGGCGGGATGTCACCGCTCGGCTCGCGCCTGCCGGGTGAGCTCCAGCGCTTCCCCGTCCCGGAAGGGGACTGACCCATGAACACCCGCACCAAGAGCACCCGCCAAGGCAGAAAAGTACGTCTCACCGCCGCCGTGGCCACCGCCGTCCTGCTCGGCTCGCTGACCGCGTGCGGCCAGGAGGCCAAGGGCGGCAGCCGCTACCAGCCGGACGAGGGCAAGGGCAGCACCATCGGGCTCGCGATGCCCACCAAGGCCTCCGAACGGTGGATAGCCGACGGCAACAACATGGCCGAGCAGTTCCAGAAGGCCGGATACAAGACCGATCTGCAGTACGGCGACGACAAGGTCGAGAACCAGATCGCGCAGCTGGAGAACATGATCACCAAGGGGCGCAGCCTGCTGGTGGTCGCCGCCATCGACGGGTCCGCGCTCACCGAGGTCATGCAGCGCGCGCACGACGCGGGCATCCCCGTGATCTCGTACGACCGCCTCATCCTCGGCACGAAGTACGTCGACTACTACGCGTCGTTCGACAACGAGCGCGTCGGCCGCCTCGAAGCCCAGTACGTCGTCAAGAAGCTGAAGCTGGGCAAGCCGGAGAAGGGCGGCGACACGCGCAACATCGAGCTGTTCGCCGGGTCGCCGGACGACAACAACACCAAGTACTTCTGGAGCGGCGCCATGAAGGTGCTCCAGCCGTACTTCGAGAGCGGCCAGCTCACCGTCCGCAGCAAGCAGACGAAGATGAACCAGGCCACCACACTGCGCTGGGACGGCGGCACCGCGCAGAAGCGCATGGACGACCTGATCAGCAAGAACTACGGCTCCGCGAAGGTCGACGCGGTCCTCTCGCCGTACGACGGGATCTCGATCGGCATCATCTCGGCGCTCAAGAGCGCGGGGTACGGCTCCAAGAGCCAGCCGCTGCCGGTGATCACCGGGCAGGACGCGGAGCTCGCGTCGGTGAAGTCCATCATCCGGGGCGAGCAGACGCAGACGGTGTTCAAGGACACCCGCAAGCTGGCCGCCCAGACGGTGGCCATGGGCGACGCGGTCCTGAACGACAAGAAGGTGAAGGTCAACAACACCAAGGACTACGACAACGGCAAGAAGACCGTGCCGTCCTTCCTTCTCGACCCGGTCAGCATCGACAAGTCCAACACCCAACTCCTCGTCGACGAGGGTTACTTCAAGGCTGGGCAGCTCTCATGAGCGGGCCCGTACTGGAGATGCGCGGGATCACCAAGACGTTCCCCGGCGTCAAGGCGCTCTCCGACGTGAACCTGACCGTGGGCCCCGGGGAGATCCACGCGATCTGCGGCGAGAACGGCGCGGGCAAGTCGACGCTGATGAAGGTCCTCAGCGGCGTCCACGAGCACGGCAGTTATGACGGCGAGATCCACTTCGAGGGCCGGCGGGTGGCCTTCAAGGACATCCGCGCCAGCGAGAAGCACGGCATCGTGATCATCCATCAGGAGCTGGCGCTGGTCCCGTACCTGTCCATCGCCGAGAACATCTTCCTGGGCAACGAACAGAGCACCCGCGGCTTCATCGACTGGAACGACACGCTGCGCAGGGCGAGCGCGCTGCTCAAGCGGGTCGGCCTGAAAGAGAAGCCGCAGACTCCGGTGGCCGACATCGGCGTGGGCAAGCAGCAGCTGGTGGAGATCGCCAAGGCCCTGTCGAAGGAGGTCAAGCTGCTCATCCTGGACGAGCCGACGGCCGCCCTGAACGACGAGGACAGCGCCAAGCTGCTCGATCTCATCCTGGAGCTGCGCGAGCAGGGCATCGCCTGCATCATCATCTCGCACAAGCTGAACGAGATCCGGGCCATCACCGACTCGGTGACGATCCTGCGCGACGGGCGGACCATCGAGACCCTGACGGTGCGTGAGACCCCGGACGCCGAACCGCAGGTGGCCGAGGACCGCATCATCCGGGGCATGGTCGGCCGCGACCTGGACCACCGCTTCCCCGACCGCACTCCGTACGAGGGCGATGACGCCGGATCGCTCGCGCTGTCCGTGACGGGCTGGACGGTGCGGCACCCGATCGACCACCAGCGCAAGGTCGTCGACGACGTGTCGCTGACCGTGCGGCGCGGCGAGATCGTCGGCATCGCGGGCCTGATGGGCGCGGGCCGCACCGAGCTTGCGATGTCCGTCTTCGGGCGCTCGTACGGCTCGTACGTCGCCGGTACGGTCGCCGTCGGCGGGCGCGAGGTCGTGACGAAGACCGTGCCCGCCGCGGTGGACGCCGGAATCGCGTACGTCACCGAGGACCGCAAGCAGTACGGCCTCAACCTCATCGACAACATCAACCGCAACATCTCCCTGGCCTCCCTCTCGGGCATGCGGCGCCGGGGCGGCTTCGTCGACGAGCACCAGGAGCGCTCGGTATCCGAGCGCTACCGCAAGTCGATGAACATCAAGGCTCCCACCGTGTTCGAGCAGGTGGGGCGGCTCTCCGGCGGCAACCAGCAGAAGGTCGTCCTGAGCAAGTGGATCCACGCCGACCCCGAGGTCCTGATCCTCGACGAGCCGACGCGCGGCATCGACATCGGCGCCAAGTTCGAGATCTACACCGTCATCGACAAGCTGGCGGCCTCGGGCAAGGCAGTGCTCTTCATCTCCTCCGAACTGCCCGAGCTGCTCGGGATGTGCGACCGGATCT
Source organism: Streptomyces sp. NPDC057302 (assembly GCF_042667685.1). Taxonomy (NCBI): domain Bacteria; kingdom Bacillati; phylum Actinomycetota; class Actinomycetes; order Kitasatosporales; family Streptomycetaceae; genus Streptomyces; species Streptomyces sp. NPDC057302. The sequence goes on from NZ_JBHUZJ010000113.1 coordinate 20,901, forward strand.
ACACGATGGCCGAGGGCAGGCTGACCGGCGAGGTCGACCGCGCGGACGCCACCCAGGAACTCCTGATGCGCCACATGACCAAGAACAGAAGCTGAGGCATCCGCCATGACCACCACGACCACGCCGCCACGTGACACCTCGTCCACGCCGCCCGCCAAGGAGTCCACGGGTGCTCTGCTGCTGCAGAGCGTGCGCTCCAACATGCGCCAGTACGGCATGCTCGTCGCCCTGGCCTTCATCGTCATCCTGTTCCAGATCTGGACCGACGGCACGCTGCTCCTGCCGAACAACGTGTCCAACCTGATCCAGCAGAACGGCTACATCCTCATCCTGGCCATCGGCATGATGATCGTGATCATCGCCGGTCACATCGACTTGTCCGTCGGCTCGTTGGTCGCCTTCGTCGGCGCCATGTCGGCGGTGATGATGGTCAAGCACGACATGCCCTGGGTGCTCGCACTCGTCCTCTCGCTCCTGATCGGCGCGGTCGCGGGCGCGTGGCAGGGCTTCTTCATCGCCTACGTCGGCATCCCGTCGTTCATCGTGACCCTGGCCGGCATGCTGCTCTTCCGCGGTCTCACCCAGATCGTCCTGGAGGGCCAGTCGCTCTCGCCGTTCCCCGAGGGCTTCCAGAACATCGCCAAGGGGTTCATCCCCGAGATGGGCCCGTACACGCAGTACCACAACCCGACCCTTGTGCTCGGTCTCGTGACGGTCGCGTTCCTGCTGTTCCGCGAATGGCGCAGCCGCAAGCAGCAGTTGGCGTACGACCTGGACGTGACGCCGACGGGCCTGTGGGCGGCCAAGCTGGTGGCGATCACCGCGGCCGTCGTCGCCTTCACGCTGACCCTCGCGAGCTTCCACGGCGTGCCTGTGGTGCTGCTCATCATGTGCGGCCTGCTCATCGCCCTCGGCTATGTGATGCGCAACGCGGTCGTCGGCCGCCATGTGTACGCGCTCGGTGGCAACAAGGCGGCGGCGAAGCTGTCCGGCGTCAAGGACAAGCGCGTCACCTTCCTGATCTTCGTCAACATGGGTGTGCTGGCGGCGCTGGCGGGCTGTGTGTACGCGGCGCGTCTGAACGCGGGCACTCCGCAGGCGGGCCTGAACTTCGAACTCGAGGCGATCGCGGCCTCGTTCATCGGCGGTGCGTCGATGAGCGGCGGCGTCGGCACGGTGATGGGCGCCGTGATCGGCGGCCTGGTGCTCGGCGTCCTGAACAACGGCATGTCCCTGGTCAACATCGGCACCGACTACCAGCAGGTCATCAAGGGCCTGGTGCTGCTCGCCGCGGTCGGCTTCGACGTCTGGAACAAGCGCAAGGTCGGTCGTTAACCCTCATCCCAACTTCGCTGTCTGGAGCCGCACATGGAAACGAGCAGACGCACCGTCCTGGCCTCGGCCGCCGCAGCCGGGCTCACCGCCTCCTTCGCGGGCACGTCGTACGCGTCGGCGGGCCGCACGCCCACCAAGGAACTCTTCGGCAGGCTGGCCGACGGGACCAAGGTGTACCGCTGGTCCCTGGCCAACGGCGGCACCCGCATGAAGGTGCTGTCGTACGGCGGCATCGTGCAGTCCCTCGAACTCCCCGACCGGCACGGCCGGTACACCAACGTCTCCCTCGGCTACGACACCATCGAGGCGTACGTCGCCGGGACCACGTTCTTCGGGGCGCTCATCGGCCGCTACGGCAACCGCATCGCCAAGGGCCGCTTCACGCTGGACGGCAAGACCCACCAGCTCTCCGTGAACGACGGCGAGAACAGCCTGCACGGCGGGGCCAAGGGCTTCAACACGCGGGTGTGGGACGTGGAGCCGTTCGCCGGCTCCACGGGCGTGGGCCTCGTCCTGCGGTATGTGAGCGTCGACGGCGAGATGGGCTACCCCGGGACCCTGCGCGTGAAGGTGACCTACACCCTCACCGCACGCGGCGACTGGCGCATCGACTACGC
>NZ_JBHUZJ010000114.1:0-22673 GCF_042667685.1 Streptomyces sp. NPDC057302
CACCAGCCACCGCCGACAACGCATCCGCACCACCCGCCACCACCACAGCCCGATGATCGAACACCGACCGTGACAGCAAGGCATCGGCTGCGTCGCCAGGCGCCATGTCTCCGATGACGGGGGCCAGTTGGGCAGCGTAGGACCGCAGCGCGCCCTCCGTTCGCGCGGAGAACACCAGCGGAACCGGCCCGGACGCCGACGGCAAAGCAGCCGGAGTCTCGTCGATCTCGTCGGTCTCGTCGGTCTCGTCGGGTGCCTGCTCAAGAATGGTGTGCGCGTTCGTCCCGCTCACGCCGAACGACGACACTGCCGCCCTGCGCGGCCGGCCATGGGCCGGCCACGGCCGGGTCTCCGTCAGCAGGTCGACCTCGCCCGCCGACCAGTCCACGTGCGGGGAGCGCTCGGTGACGTGCAGCGTCTTCGGCAGTTCGCCGTGGTGCAGCGCCATCACCATCTTGATCACGCCACCCACACCGGCCGCCGCCTGCGTGTGGCCGATGTTGGACTTCAGCGAGCCGAGCCACAGGGGCTCACCGGCGCGGTCCTGGCCGTAGGTGGCAAGGAGCGCCTGCGCCTCGATCGGGTCGCCGAGGGTGGTGCCGGTGCCGTGCGCCTCGACCGCGTCCACGTCGGACGGGGTCAGGCCCGCGTTGGCCAGGGCCTGGCGGATGACGCGCTGCTGCGAGGGACCGTTCGGCGCGGTGAGGCCGTTGGACGCGCCGTCCTGGTTCACCGCGGAACCCCGCACCACCGCGAGGACGCGGTGGCCGTTGCGTTGGGCGTCCGAGAGGCGTTCGAGGACCAGCATGCCGATGCCCTCGCCCCAGCCTGTGCCGTCGGCGCTGTCGGAGAACGCCTTGCAGCGGCCGTCCGGGGCCAGGCCGCGCTGCCTGCTGAACTCCACGAAGGTCGCCGGGCTCGCCATCACCGTCACACCGCCCGCGAGGGCCAGCGTGCACTCGCCCGAGCGCAGCGCCTGGGCCGCCAGGTGCATCGACACCAGCGACGAGGAGCACGCCGTGTCCACGGTCACCGCGGGGCCTTCGAGGCCGAACACGTAGGAGACGCGGCCGGATGCGACGCTGCCCGAGCTGCCGACGCCGAGCTGGCCCTCGAAGCCCTCCGGGGAGCGGCCGAGCCGGGCGGCGTAGTCGTTGTACATGACGCCCGCGAACACACCGGTCGCGCTGCCCCGCAGGGACTTCGGGTCGATTCCGGCCCGCTCGAACGCCTCCCAGGACGTTTCGAGGAGCAGCCGCTGCTGCGGGTCGACCGCGAGTGCCTCGCGGGGGGACATGCCGAAGAACGCGGGGTCGAATTCGGCGGCGTCGTGGAGGAAGCCGCCCGACCTGACGGTGCTGGTGCCGGTGTTCTCGGGGTCGGGGTCGTAGAGCGCCTCGACGTCCCACCCCCGGTTGTCGGGGAAGTCGGACACGGCGTCGCGGCCCTCGGCGACCAGGCGCCACAGGTCCTCCGACGAGCGCACTCCGCCGGGGTAGCGGCAGCTCATGCCGACGATGGCGATCGGTTCGTCGTCGGCGGCGGCCGTGCGGACGGTCGCCGTCCGCGTCTCGTCGTCGCCGAGCAGCGTGGCGCGCAGGTGCTTCGCGAGGGCCAGGGGCGTCGGGTAGTCGAAGACGAGCGTGGCGGGCAGGCGCAGGCCCGTGGCCGCGTCGAGCCGGTTGCGCAGTTCCACCGCGGTCAGCGAGTCGAAGCCGAGCTCGTCGAAGGCCCGCTCGGCTTCCACCGCGGCGCCGGAGGCGTGGCCGAGTACGGCGGCGACGCAGGTGCGTACGAGGTCGAGCAGCGCCGGGAGGCGTTCGTCCAGCGGCAGGGCGGAGATCCGCGCTGCCAGGCCTCCGTCGGCCTTGGCGGCCTCGGGGCGGGCGGTGCGCACCAGTGCGCGGAGCAGCGGGGGGACGGCTTCGGGGCGGGCCCGCAGCGGGGCCAGGTCGAGGCGCATGGGCACGGCCACGGCGGACGGCAGCGTGAGCGCCGCGTCGAAGAGGCGCAGCCCTTCCTCGGCGGACAGTGCGGTGACGCCGGCGCGGGCGAGGCGGCCACGGTCGGTCTCGGCCAGCTCGTCGGTCATGCCGCTGGCGTCCGCCCACAGGCCCCATGCGAGCGATGTCGCGGGCAGGCCCTGCGCCCGCCGGTGCTGGGCGAGCGCGTCCAGGAACGCGTTGGCCGCGGAGTAGTTGGCCTGACCGGCGTTGCCGAACGTGCCCGCTGCGGACGAGAACAGTACGAACGCGGAGAGATCCAGGCCCAGTTCACGGGTCAGCTCGTGCAGATGCCCGGCGGCATCGACCTTCGGCCCAAAGACCGTGTCGACGCGCTCCGGGGTCAGCGACTCGATCACACCGTCGTCCAGGACACCCGCCGCGTGGACGACGGCCGTCACGGGGTGCTGGGTGAGGAGTGCGGTCACGGCGTCCCGGTCCGCCACGTCGCAAGCGACGGCGGTGACATCGGCGCCGAGCTCGACCAACTCATCGTGCAGTGCGCCCACTTGTCCCCGCCTGCTCGCGAGGACCAGCTTCCGCACCCCGTACCGCACGACCAGATGCCGCGCCACAAGACCGCCCAGCATCCCGCTCGCCCCGGTGACAAGGACCGGACCGGAGCCGAAGTCCAGGCTTTCATCCGCCGTCGCGGGACGGGCCCGTACGAGCCTTGGGGCGAGCATTTCGCCTGCCCGCAGGGCCAGTTGGGGCTCACCGGTTTCGACGGCACCGGACAGCGTGTGGGCTGCGGCCTCCGACCAATCGATATCGGTGTCGGTGTCGATGAGTACGAACCGGCCGGGATGCTCGGACTGGGCCGCCCGCACGAGGCCCCACACCGGGGCGTTGACCAAATCGGTGACGTCCTCGTCGGGTCCTGCCGCCACCGCGCCACCGGTGACGAACACGAGCCGTGCCGAGCCGAAGCGGTCGTCGGCGAGCCAGGCGCGCACCAGGGCAAGCGCCCGGTGCGTCGCCTCCGCCGGGTTCGCGGCCGGAGGCACGGGGGCGAACACGAGGTCCGGCACCTCGTCCTCCGTCAGCGTGGCCAGGTCCGCGTCCTCCAGTACCGCCCAGCGGGACGAAGGAGAGTCGGCGGGCCGCACCTGCGTCCAGTCGACCCGGAAGAGCGAGTCGAGGCGGTCGCCGGAGAGGCCGTCCGCCGCCAGGGGCCGCAGCGACAGTTCCTCGACGGAGGCGACGGGGGCGCCCGTGCCGTCCGTCAGGGTGATCGCGACGCCCGAGGCGCCCGCCGGGGAAAGACGCCCCCGCAGCGCCGACGCGCCACTGCTGTGCAGCCGCACGCCGCGCCAGGAGTACGGCAGGTGCAGCCGCTCCGTGTCGGTGACGAAGCCGCCGAGGCCGATGGCGTGCAGCGCGGAGTCGAGCAGCGCGGGGTGCAGACCGAAGGAGCCCGCGCTGTCCTCGTCGGGCAGCTCCACCTCCACGAACACCTCGTCGCCCCGCCGCCACGCCGTGCGCAGGCCGCGGAACGCGGGCCCGTAGCCGAGTCCGGACGCGGCGAGGTCGTCGTAGCGTCCCTCGGTGTCGATCCGCTCGGCTCCGGCGGGCGGCCAGGCCCCGTCGCCACCCACGGCGGCGGGAGCGTCGGCGCCGACCGCCAGTGTGCCGAAGGCGTGCCGTGTCCACGGCTGGTCGTCGGGCGCGTCGTCGGCGCGTGAGTAGACGCTCAGCGCGCGGCGCCCCGAATCGTCCGGGGCCCCGACGGACACCTGGAGCCGGGTCGCGCCTTCGGCCGGCAGGATCAGCGGCGCCGCCAGGGTCAGTTCCTCGACGTGGTCGAGCCCGACCTGGTCGCCCGCCCTGATCGCCAGCTCCACCAGTGCGGTGCCGGGTACGAGGATGACGCCCCCGACGGTGTGGTCGGCCAGCCAAGGGTGGGTGGCCAGGGAGAGCCTGCCGGTGAGCAGGGCTCCCTCCTCGTCGGCCAGGGTGACCGCGGCGCCGAGAAGCGGGTGGTCGGCGGGGCGCAGGCCCACCGAGGCCACGTCTCCCACGTGCGCGCCGACGTCGAGCCAGTACCTGCTGCGCTGGAACGGGTAGGTGGGCAGCTCGGTCTGCCGGGCGCCACGGCCCGCGAACAGTGCCTGCCAGTCGAGGGCGACGCCCCGCACGTGCAGGGCGGCGACCGCCGAGGTGAGCGTGGCGCTCTCGGGCCGGTTCGCCCGCGCCCCGGCGACCAGCAGCGCGCCCTCGTCGGCGCAGTCGCGGCCCGCAGCGGTGAGTACCGCGTCGGGGCCCAGCTCCAGGAAGTGGGTGACGCCCTGCTCGCCCAGGCTCCGTACGCCGTCGAGGAACCGCACCGCCTGGCGGACGTGGCGTACCCAGTGTTCCGGGTCGCGCGCCTGCGCCGGGGTCAGGACGGCGCCGGTCAGGGTGGAGACGACCGGGATCTTCGGGGTGCCGTAGGTGAGGGTCCGGGCGACGGCGCGGAAGTCGTCGAGGACGGCGTCCACGTGCGGGGAGTGGAACGCGTGGCTGACCCGCAGGTACCGGGTCTTGCCGCCGCGCTGCCGCCACGCGGCGTCGATCGCGGCGACGGGGTCGGCGTCGCCCGCGATCACCGTGGACTCGGGGCCGTTGACGGCCGCGACGTCCACCGAGCCGCCGCCGTGCTCGGCGACGAGGCGGCGGACGGTGTCCTCGTCCGCGCGAAGGGACAGCATCGCGCCGCCCTCGGGCAGCGCGCCCATCAGCCTGCCGCGGGCGGCGACCAGCGTGCAGGCGTCGGCGAGGGAGAACACGCCCGACACGTGGGCCGCCGCGAGTTCACCGATTGAGTGGCCCGCGAGGAACTGCGGAGTGAGGCCCCACGCGGTGACGAGGCGGAACAGCGCCACCTCGATCGCGAACAGCGCGGGCTGCGTGTAGGTGGTCAGGTCGAGCAGGGCGGCGGCCTCGGTGCCGGGCTCGGCGAAGAGCACGTCCCGCAGCGGCCGGTCCAGGTGCGGGTCCAGGCCCGCGCAGACCTCGTCGATGGCCTGCGCGAACAGGGGGAACTCCGCGTACAACTCGCGGCCCATGCCTGCCCGTTGGCTGCCCTGTCCGCTGAACAGGAACGCGAGCTTGCCGCGCGAACCGACCGTGCCGCGCACCAGGTTCGGTGCCTCGCCGCCGTCGGCGAGGGCCTGGAGGCCGGACAGCAGTTCCGCGCGGTCCGCGCCGACGACGGCGGCCCGGTGCTCGAGCGCGGTCCTGGTCACGGCGAGCGAGTAGCCGATGTCCACCGGCGTCTCGTCCCGGCCGTCCAGGTGGGAGATGAGGGCGGTGGCGCGCTCGCGCAGGGCGGCGGGGTCGTTGCCGGAGAGGACCCATGGCACGGCGTCGGCCAGTACGGGGTCGGCCAGCTCGGCGGGCCCGCTCGGCTCGTCGCCCTGCTCGTCCTCGGCGTCTTCGGCCGGGGCCTGTTCGAGGACGACGTGGGCGTTGGTGCCGCTGATGCCGAAGGACGACACCGCCGTTCTGCGCGGCCGGCCCGTCTCCGGCCACGGCCGCGCCTCGGTGAGCAGCTCGACGGCGCCCACCGACCAGTCGACGTGCCGCGAGCGCTCGCCGACGTGCAGGGTCGGCGGCAGCACGCCGTGCCGCATCGCCATGACCGTCTTGATGACCCCGGCGACACCCGCGGCGGCCTGGGTGTGACCGATGTTCGACTTCACCGAGCCGAGCCACAGCGGCCGGTCGGCGGCGCGGTCCTGGCCGTAGGTGGCAAGGAGTGCCTGGGCCTCGATCGGGTCACCCAGCGTGGTGCCGGTGCCGTGCGCCTCGACCGCGTCGACCTGGTCGGCGGTCAGTCCGGCGCTCTCCAGCGCCTGGCGGATCACACGCTGCTGGGAGGGACCGTTCGGCGCGGTCAGGCCGTTCGACGCGCCGTCCTGGTTCACCGCCGAACCGCGCACGACCCCGAGGACGGTGTGGCCGTTTCGCCGGGCGTCGGAAAGCCGCTCCAGGAGCAGCATGCCGGCGCCCTCGCCCCAGCCGGTGCCGTCGGCGTCCTCGGAGAAGGACTTGCACCGGCCGTCCGCCGCGAGGCCGCGCTGCTTGCTGAAGCCGATGAACGTGTCCGGCGTCGCCATCACGGTGACACCGCCCGCGAGGGCGAGCGTGCACTCGCCCGACCGCAGCGCCTGGGCCGCCAGGTGCAGCGTGACCAGGGAGGACGAGCAGGCGGTGTCCACCGTGACGGCGGGCCCCTCAAGGGCGAACGTGTAGGACACGCGGCCGGATGCGACGCTGCCGAAGCTGCCGGTGCCGAGGAAGCCTTCCACTCCCTCCGGCACCGACCGCAGCCGCGACGTGTAGTCGTGGTACATCACACCGGCGAACACGCCCGTCCTGCTGCCCCGCAGCGACGACGCGTCGATCCCGGCCCGCTCGAACGCCTCCCAGGAGGTCTCAAGGAGCAGCCGCTGCTGTGGGTCCATCGCCAGGGCCTCGCGCGGCGATATCCCGAACAGGCCGGGGTCGAACTCGGCAGCGTCGTGCAGGAACCCGCCCTCGGTGCGGAACGCACGGTCGGGGTCGTCGGGGTCGGAAAGCCCGACGTCGCCCCAGCCGCGGTCGGCGGGGAACGCCGTCACGCCGTCGCGGCCGTTCGCGACCAGCTCCCACAGGTCCTCGGGGGAGCGTACGTCGCCGGGGTAGCGGCAGCTCATGCCGATGATCGCCACCGGCTCCTGCTCACCGTCCTCGACCTCGCGCAGGCGCCTGCGGGTGTCGCGCAGGTCGGCGGTGACCCGCTTCAGGAAATAGCGGAGCTTGTCCTCGTTGTCCATCGTTCTCAACTCCAGGGAACGTTCGTGCAAGTGCGGTGGCCGGGGGGAGGTTGGCAGGTCAGGAGATGCCGAACTCCTTGCCGAGCAGGTCGAACACCTCGTCGTCCGTGGCGGCTTCGAGGTCGTCGGACGCCTGCGCCGCGGCGTCGGCGCGGTTGTCGCGCCACGCGGCGAGGAGCGCCGAAAGACGGGCGCCGACCCGGTCGTCCTCGTCGTCGCCGGGCTTGATGGAGGCGAGGCCCGACTCGATGCGGCTCAGCTCGGCGAGCAGCGGCGCCACCCCGTCGGGCTCTTCCACGACGAGCGCGTCCTCGATGTGGCCGACCAGGTCGAGCGGGGTCGGGTAGTCGAAGATCGCGGTGGCGGGCAGCCGGAGCCCGGTGGCCGCGCCGAGGCGGTTGCGCAGCTCGACCGCGGTCAGCGAGTCGAAGCCCAGCTCGGTGAACGCGCGCCGCTCGTCGACCGCTCCCGCGCCGGGAAGCGCCAGTACGGCCGCGACATGCGTGCATACGACGTCCATCAGCGCGGACGTCCGCTCGGTCACCGGCAGCGCGGCGAGCCGGTCCCGCAGCGCCGCGGCGGGGTCGCCCCCGGTCTCCGCGGCCCTGCGGGCCGTTGTCCGCACCAGGGCGCTGAACACCGGCGGCACCACGGGAAGTTGCCGCACGGCCCGCAGGTCGAGCCGCATCGGTACGACGACGGGGTCGTCGCCGAGTGCCGCCGCGTCGAACAGCTCCATGCCTTCCTCGGCGGACAGGCCCGCCGCCCCGCTCTCGGCCATCCGGGCACCCATGCCGTCCCCGCCGGCCCACAGGCCCCACGCGAGCGACGTCGCGGGCAGGCCCTGCGCCCGCCGGTGCCGGGCGAGCGCGTCCAGGAACGCGTTGGCCGCCGAGTAGTTGGCCTGACCGGGATTGCCCAGCGTGCCCGCGGCGGACGAGAACAGCACGAACGCGGAGAGATCCAGACCCAGTTCGCGGGTCAGCTCGTGCAGGTTCCAGGCCGCGTCGACCTTCGGCCCAAAGACCGTGTCGACACGCTCCGGGGTCTGCGACCCGATGACACCGTCGTCCAGGACACCCGCCACGTGCACGACGGCCGTCACGGGGTGCTCGGCAAGGAGCGCCGCCACCGCGTCCCGGTCCGCCACGTCACAGGCGACGGCGGTGACATCGGCGCCGAGCTCGACCAACTCATCGTGCAGTGCGCCCACTTGTCCCCGCCTGCTCGCGAGGACCAGCTTCCGCACCCCGTGCCGTACGACCAGATGCCGCGCCACGAGACCGCCCAGCATCCCGCTCGCCCCGGTGACAAGGACCGGACCGGCACCGAAGTCCCGCTCCTCCCCCGCTTCCGGACGGGTCCGCACGAGCCGCGGCACGAACGTCTCACCGGCGCGTACGGCCAGCTCGGGTTCCGCGCTCACGACAGCCGGCTTCCAGCTGTCCTCGTCGTCGACGTCCACCAGGACGAAGCGGCCCGGGTTCTCCGCCTGCGCCGTGCGCAGCAGACCCCACACCGCGGCCGACGCCAGGTCCGCCACGTCGTCCTCGGCGCCCACCGCCACGGCGCCACTGGTCACCAGCACCAGACGCGACGCCTCGCAGCGGTCGTCGGCCAGCCAGCCCTGCACCAGCTCCAGCGCGGTGTGCACCTGCCGGTGCACCGCGCCCGCGTCCACTTCACCGGACCGCGCGCACCGCACCACGACGTTCTCCGGCAGCGACTCGCCCCCGTCGAGGGCCGATCGCACCGCCGACCAGTCCGCGAACTCCGCCACCGAACCGGCGCTTCCCGCCGCCGCGGAAGCGGCCACCCAGTCGAGCCGGAACAGCGATTCGTGCCCGCGTGCCGTCCCCAGCGAACCCGGCGACACCGCGCGAAGCACCAGCGAGTCCACGGTCACGACCGGGGCCCCGGATCCATCGGCGACGGCCAGGGCCACCGCGTCAGGTCCCACCGCGGTCAGCCGCACCCGCAGCGTCGTCGCGCCCTCGGCGTGCAGGCGCACCCCCGTCCACGCGAACGGCAGCCGTCCGTGCTCGACCGGGGGCAGCACGCCGAACGCCACCGTGTGCAGCACCGCGTCGAGGAGCGCCGGGTGCACGCCGAACCCGGCGACCGCGGTGTCCTGCGGCAGTTCGACCTCGGCGAACACCTCGTCCCCGCTGCGCCACACCGACCGCAGGCCCTGGAACACCGGGCCGTAGGCGAAGCCGCCGTCGGCCATGCCGTCGTAGAAACCGTCCAGTTCCACGGTCTCCGCGCCCACCGGCGGCCATGCGCCGAGATCGGCGGGATCGCCGCCGTCGTCGGCGAGGACACCGCTCGCGTGCCGGGCCCACGCCAGGTCGCCGCTCTCGTCCCGTGCGTGGACCACGATCGGGCGCCGGCCGGACTCGTCCGGTGCGCCGACCCGTACCTGGACCTGCACCCCGCCGTGCTCGGGAAGCACCAGCGGCGCCTCCAGCGTCAGCTCCTCCACCGAGGCACAACCGACCTGGTCACCGGCGCGTACCGCAAGCTCGACGAAGGCCGTGCCGGGCAGCAGCACCGAACCCATGATCGCGTGCTCGGCGAGCCACGGATGCGTACGCAGCGACAGCCTGCCCGTGAACAGGACGGCGTCCTCGTCCGCGAGCGCGACCGCCGTGCCCAGGAGCGGGTGGTCGGCGGATCCGAGCCCGAGCCCGGTCGCGTCGGTGGTGGGCCGCACGCTCGTGTCGGGCCAGAACCGCTGGTACTGGAAGGCGTACGTCGGCAGCTCGACTCCGTAGCCGCTGCCTTCGAAGTACGCGGCCCAGTCGACGCGCACGCCTCGCACGTGCAGTTCGGCGAGCGCCGTCATGAGGGCACCCTCCTCGGCCCGGTCGCCGCGCAGCACCGGCACGAAGGCCGCGTCCGGCAGGGACTCCTGCCCAAGGGCCGACAGCACGCCACCGGGGCCGACCTCGACGAGGACGTCCGCGCCCATGTCGGCCACGGCGTCGGCGAACCGCACGGACTCGCGCACGTGCCGCACCCAGTACTCCGCCGAGCCCAGCTCCTGTGCGGAGGCCTGCCTGCCCGTCAGTGTGGACACGATCGGGATCGCGGGCGCCTCGTAGGACACCTCTTCGAGCACGCGGCGGAAGTCGTCGAGCATCGGGTCCATCAGCAGCGAGTGGAAGGCATGGCTGACCTTGAGACGCGACACCTTGCGGCCTGCCTCGCGCCACCGCTCGGCGACCGCCTCCACGTCGGCGGTGGCACCGGAGACGACCACCGACGTCGGGCCGTTGACCGCGGCGACACCGACGGTCTCCGGCAGATCGGACGCGACCTCGGCCTCGGTCGCCTGGATCGCGACCATCGCGCCACCGGTCGGCAGCGCCTGCATCAGCGCGCCTCGCGCCGACACCACCTTCACGGCATCGGCCAGCGACCAGACACCGGCCACGTGGGCCGCCGCCAGTTCACCGATCGAATGCCCGGCCAGCACGTCAGGGCGTACGCCCCACGACTCAAGAAGCCGGAAGAGCGCTACCTCGACGGCGAACAGCGCGGGCTGGGTCACACCGGTCTCGTTCAGCGCATCGGCGTCCTCACCGAACAACACCGCACGCACCTGCGGGTCGAACGCGTCAAGGACCTCGTCCAGGGCCTCGGCGAACACCGGGAAACGGGCGGCCAGTTCACGGCCCATCCCGAGCCGCTGCGAACCCTGCCCCGAGAACAGGAAACCCACCCGGTGCTCATCGGTGACACCCAGTACGACTCCACTCCCGGGCCGTCCCGCGACGGCGTCGGTGAGCCCGGCCGTCAGGTCGGCCAAGTCCCGTCCGACGACGGCGAGTCGGTGCTCGAACCCGGCCCGCGAGGTCGCGAGCGCACGGGCGACCTCCACGGGGTCGGAGTCGGGCCGCGCGGTCAGGTGGTCGCGCAGCCGCGCCGCCTGGTCGCGCAGGGCGCTCTCGGTGCGGCCGGACAGCAGCCATGGACCGGCGGGCGCCTCAGGTGCCTCGGAGACCTCCGTCGCGTCGACGTCCGCCGGGGACTCGATGATGACGTGCGCGTTGGTGCCGCTGAATCCGAAGGACGAAACTCCCGCCCGTCGGGGCCGGTCCGCCTGCGGCCACGCCTTGGCCTCGGTCAGCAGCTCCACGGCGCCCGCCGACCAGTCGATGTGCGGCGAGGGCTGACCGACGTGCAGCGTCTTGGGCAGCACACCGTGCCGCAGCGACATCACCGTCTTGATGACGCCGCCCACACCGGCGGCGGCCTGCGTGTGACCGATGTTGGACTTCAGCGAGCCGAGCCACAGCGGCTCACCCGCGCGGTCCCGCCCGTAGGTGGCGAGCAGCGCCTGCGCCTCGATCGGGTCACCCAGCGTGGTGCCGGTGCCGTGCGCCTCGACCGCGTCCACGTCGGACGGGGTCAGACCCGCGCTGGCGAGCGCCTGACGGATGACCCGCTGCTGCGAGGGACCGTTCGGGGCGGTCAGGCCGTTGGACGCGCCGTCCTGGTTCACCGCGGAACCGCTGACCACCGCGAGCACCTGGTGGCCGTTGCGCCGGGCGTCCGAGAGACGTTCCAGTACGAGCATTCCGACGCCCTCACCCCAGCCGGTGCCGTCGGCGTCGGCGGAGAAGGACTTGCAGCGGCCGTCGGACGACAGGCCCTGCTGGCGGCTGAAGTCGACGAACGCGCCGGGCGTCGCCATGACCGTGGCGCCTCCCGCGAGCGCCAGCGAGCACTCCCCCGACCGCAGTGCCTGCGCCGCCAGGTGCAGTGCGACGAGCGAGGACGAGCACGCCGTGTCCACGGTCATCGCGGGGCCTTCGAGGCCGAACGTGTAGGACACGCGGCCGGACGCGACGCTGCCCGCGTTGCCGGTACCGAGGAAGCCCTCGGTGCTCTTCGACACGCCGTGCAGCTGGGAGGCGTAGTCGTGGTACATGACACCGGCGAACACGCCGGTCGCGCTGCCCCGCAGCGACTTGGGGTCGATGCCGGCCCGCTCGAAGGCCTCCCAGGAGGTTTCCAGGAGCAGTCGCTGCTGGGGGTCCATCGCCAGGGCCTCGCGGGGCGAGATCCCGAAGAACATCGGGTCGAACAGGTCGGCGTCGTGCAGGAAGCCGCCCTCACGGGTGTAGGAGCTGCCGTCGCGTTCGCCCGAGGGGTCGTAGAGCGCCTCGACGTCCCAGCCGCGTTCGGTCGGGAACGGCGTGATGCCGTCGGCTCCGTCGAAGACCAGTCGCCACAGGTCCTCCGGCGAGCGGACGCCACCGGGGTAGCGGCAGCTCATGCCGACGATCGCGATCGGCTCGTCGGTCGCGGCCACGACCGTGACGGCGGGCGCCGCGGCGGCGGACGCTCCGGCGAACTCGGTGCCGATGAACTCGGCGAGCGCCGCGGGCGTCGGGTAGTCGAAGACCAGCGTGGCGGGCAGGCGAAGGCCCGTGGCCAGGTTGAGCCGGTTGCGCAGGTCGACGGCGGTCAGTGAGTCGAAGCCCAGCTCGGTGAATGCCTGGCCGAGCGAGACCGCCTCGGGACCCGCGTGGCCGAGCACCGCGGAGGCCTGGGTGCGCACGAGGTCGAGGAGCACCCGCTCGCGTTCGTCGGCCGCCAGCGACGCGAGCCGGTCGCGGAGCGCCGCTGCGGGATCGCTTCCGGTCTCCGCCGCCCTGCGGGTCGTCGTACGCACCAGGCCGCTGAGCACCGGGGGGATCACCGGGAGTTCCCGTACGGCACGCAGGTCCAGGCGCATCGGTACGACGACCGGATCGGTCCCGGAGACAGCGGCGTCGAACAGCGCGACGCCCTCCTCCGCGGACAGGCCGTTCGTCTCGGACTGCGCCACCTTGGCACCCATGCCGTCGGCCCACAGGCCCCAGGCGAGGGACGTCGCGGGCAGGCCCTCTGCGCGCCTGCGCCGGGCCAGGCCGTCGAGGAACGCGTTGGCCGCCGAGTAGTTGGCCTGGCCGGTCGCGCCCAGGGTGCCCGCCACCGAGGAGAACAGGACGAACGCGGACAGGTCCAGGCCCAGTTCGCCGGTCAGTTCGTGCAGGTTGCGGGCCGCGTCGACCTTGGGCCGGAACACGGTGTCGACCTGGTCCGGGGTCAGTGAGCCGATCGTGGCGTCGTCCAGCACACCGGCGGTGTGCACGACGGCGGTCACGGGGTGCTCGATAAGGAGGTCCTGGAGGGCCTCGCGGTCCGCGACGTCACAGGCCGCGAACGTCACGTCGGCGCCCTGCGCGACCAGTTCGGCGCGCAGTTCCTCGGCGCCTTCCGCCGTCGATCCGCGCCTGCTGGCCAGCACCAGACGCCCGACGCCGTGCCTGGCCACGAGGTGCCGGGCGACGAGACCGCCCAGCGCGCCCGAGGCGCCGGTCACCAGGACCGAGCTCTCCGGGCCGAACGCCGCTTCGGTGTCGGCCGCTTCCGGCCGCACCCGTGCGAGGCGGGCCACGAAGACCCGTCCGTCCCGCACGACGACCTGGGATTCCCCGGTCGTGAGCGCCGACCGCCAGCCGTCCTCGTCGTCGACGTCCACGAGGACGAGGCGATCCGGGTCCTCCAGCTGGGCGGACCGCACCAGACCCCACACCGCGGCGGCCGCCAGGTCCGTCACGTCGGTCTCCGGGCCCACCGCCACGGCACCACTGGTCACCAGGACAAGACGCGATGCCACGCACCGGTCGTCGGTCAGCCAGCCCTGCACCAGCTCCAGGGCGCTCAGCGTCCGAGAGCGCACACCGTCCGCGTCACGGGACTCGGCGCACCGCACCACGACGTGATCCGGCAGCGACTCCCCCGCGTCGAGCGCCGAGCGCACGGCGGCCCAGTCCGCGAACTCCGCCACCGGACCGGCGCTCCCGGCCGGCACAGCGGCAGCCACCCAGTCCAGGCGGAACAGCGACTCCAGGCCCTGCCGCGACAGCGTCGCCGCCGTCACCGGGCGCAGCACCAGCGAGTCGATCGTGGCCACGGCGGCACCGGAGCCGTCCGCGACCGCCAACGCCACCCCGTCCGAACCGGCGGGCGTCAACCGCACCCGCAGTACCGTCGCGCCCGAGGCGTGCAGTCGCACACCCGACCACGAGAACGGCAGCTTGCCGGGGCCGTCCGTCCCACCCATCAGTCCGATGGCGTGCAGCGAGGCGTCAAGGAGCGCCGGGTGGAGGCCGAAGCCGTCCACGCCCGCACCGTCCGGCAGCGTGACCTCGGCGAACACCTCGTCGCCCTTGCGCCAGGCGGCCCTCAGCCCCTGGAACACCGGCCCGTAGCCGAAACCGCCGTCCGCCATCCGGTCGTAGAGCCCGTCCAGGTCGACGGCCTGCGCCCCGGCCGGCGGCCAGGCGCCGACGTCGGCCGACGGTGCCTCGGTGCCGGCGACGAGCACACCGCTCGCGTGCCGCACCCACAGTTCACCGTCGTCGTCCTGCGCGTGCACCGTCACCGAACGCCGACCGGACTCGTCCAGCGCCCCGATCTGCACCTGCACCCGTACGCCACCGCGCTCGGGCACCACCAGGGGCGCCTCCAGCGTCAGCTCCTCCACCAGATCGCATCCGACCTGGTCACCGGCGCGTACCGCCAGTTCGAGGAACGCCGTGCCGGGCAGCAGGATCGAGCCCTGGATCACGTGATCGGCCAGCCACGGGTGGGTCGCCACCGACAACCGGCCGGTGAAGAGCTGCTCGTCCGAATCGGCCGTGTCGACGAGCGCGCCGAGCAGCGGGTGTCCGGCCGAGCCGAGGCCCGCGGCATCGAGGTCGCCTGCGGCCACCCCGGCGTCCAGCCAGTAGCGCTGGTGCTGG
Source organism: Streptomyces sp. NPDC057302 (assembly GCF_042667685.1). Taxonomy (NCBI): domain Bacteria; kingdom Bacillati; phylum Actinomycetota; class Actinomycetes; order Kitasatosporales; family Streptomycetaceae; genus Streptomyces; species Streptomyces sp. NPDC057302. The sequence goes on from NZ_JBHUZJ010000114.1 coordinate 14,608, forward strand.
AAGGCGTAGGTGGGCAGGTCGACGCGGTGCGCGCCGCGACCGGCGAAGAAGGCTTCCCAGTCCACCCGGGCGCCCCACGTGCGCAGTTGAGCCAAGGCGGAGACCAGCGCGGTCTCTTCCGGCCGGTCGTTCCGCAGGACCGGGACGAAGCCTGCGTCCGGCGCGGACTCCTGGCCCAGCGCGGAGAGTGTCCCGCCGGGGCCGATCTCGACGAACGTGGTCACGTCGTCGTTCACCAGCGTGCCGACGGCGTCGGCGAACCGCACCGACTCGCGCACGTGCCGCACCCAGTACTCAGGCGACGTCAGCTCTTCGACGGTCGCGCGGGCGCCGGTCAGTGTGGACACGATCGGGATGGCCGGAGCCTCGTACGACACGCTCTCAAGGACCTGCCGGAAGTCGTCCAGCATCGGGTCCATCAGCGGCGAGTGGAACGCGTGGCTGACCTTCAGGCGAGAGACCTTCCGGCCCGCCTCGCGCCACCGCTCGGCGACCACCTCCACGTCAGCGGTGGCGCCGGAGACGACCACCGAGTTCGGGCCGTTGACCGCAGCGATGCCCACGGTCTCCGGCAGGTCGGCGGCGACCTCGGCCTCGGCGGCCTGGATCGCGACCATCGCGCCACCGGCGAGGAGTTCCTGCATCAGCCCGGCACGCGCCGACACCACCTTCACGGCGTCCGTCAGCGACCAGACACCCGCCACGTGGGCGGCGGCCAGCTCACCGATCGAATGCCCGGCCAGTACGTCCGGCTGCACGCCCCATGTCTTCAGCAGGCGGAAGAGAGCGACCTCGACGGCGAACAGCGCGGGCTGCGTCACCCCGGTCTGGTTCAGCGCGTCGGCGTCCTCGCCGAACAACACCTCGCGCACCTGCGGGTCGAACGCGCCAAGGACCTCGTCCAGAGCATCGGCGAACACCGGGAAACGGGCAGCCAGTTCACGGCCCATGCCGAGCCGCTGCGAACCCTGACCCGAGAACAGGAAACCCACACCGCCCACGGCGACGGACCCCGAGACCAGGCCGGGGAACGGCCGTCCCTCGGCCAGGGCGGTGAGCCCGTCAACGAGTGCCGCGCGGTCGTCGCCCACGACGACGGCGCGGTGGTCGAAGGCCGAACGGGTCGTCGCCAGCGAGTAGCCGACGTCCAGCGCGCCGGTCTCCGGTTCGCCCTCGACGTACTCGCGCAGGCGGATCGCCTGCTCCCGCAGCGCCTTTGCGCTCCGTCCGGACAGCACCCACGGCAGGGCGCCGTCGACCGGGGCAGGGATGTGGTCCTGGCTCGGCACGTGCTCGATGATGGTGTGCGCGTTCGTTCCGCTCACGCCGAACGACGAGACACCGGCCCGCCGCACGCGACCGGTCTCCGGCCACGCCTGTGCTTCGGTCAGCAGCTCGACGTCGCCCGCGGACCAGTCCACCTTCGACGAGGGCTCGCCGACGTGCAGGGACTGCGGCAGCACGCCTTCCCGCATCGCCATGACCATCTTGATCACACCCGCGACGCCGGCGGCGGCCTGGGTGTGGCCGATGTTCGACTTGATGGAGCCGAGCCACAGCGGCTCACCGGTGCGGTCCTGGCCGTAGGTGGCAAGGAGCGCCTGCGCCTCGATCGGGTCGCCGAGCGTGGTGCCGGTGCCGTGCGCCTCGACCGCGTCCACGTCGGACGTGGTCAGGCCCGCGCTCGCGAGGGCCTGGCGCATGACGCGCTGCTGCGAGGGGCCGTTCGGCGCGGTCAGGCCGTTGGACGCGCCGTCCTGGTTCACGGCGGAACCACGGATGACGGCGAGGACGGGGTGTCCGTTGCGGCGGGCGTCCGAGAGCCGCTCCACGAGGAGCATGCCGACGCCCTCGCCCCAGCCGGTGCCGTCGGCGTCGTCGGAGAACGACTTGCACCGGCCGTCGGCGGAGAGGCCGCGCTGGCGACTGAAGTCGACGAACGTGCCGGCCGTCGCCATCACGGCGACACCACCGGCGAGCGCCATCGAGCACTCCCCCTGGCGCAGCGCCTGGATCGCCCAGTGCAGGGCGACGAGCGACGAGGAGCAGGCGGTGTCGACGGTGACGGCGGGTCCTTCGAGACCCAGCGCGTAGGCGACGCGTCCGGAGGCGACGCTGCCGGCCCCGCCGGTGCCGAGGTAGCCCTCGACGTCCTCCGAGACGGCACGCAGCCGCGCCACGTAGTCGTGGTACATCACGCCGGCGAACACGCCGGTCGCGCTGCCTCGCGCGGTCTCCGGTGCGATACCGGCCCGCTCGAATGCCTCCCAGGAGGTCTCCAGGAGCAGGCGCTGCTGGGGGTCCATCGCCAGGGCCTCGCGGGGCGAGATCCCGAAGAACGCCGGGTCGAACAGGTCGGCGTCGTGCAGGAAGCCGCCCTCTTGGGTGTACGAGGTGCCCGTGTGCTCGGGGTCCGGGTCGTACAGCGCTTCCAGGTCCCAGCCGCGGTTGACGGGGAACTCGCTGATGGCGTCGTCGCCGTTGAGCACGAGTCGCCACAGGTCCTCGGGCGAGTTGACCCCGCCGGGGTAGCGGCAGCTCATGCCGACGATCGCGATCGGCTCGTCGGTCACGGCGCCGGTCTTGCGGGTGGGCGCCACGACGACGGGTGCGCCCGCGAACTCCGTGCCGATGAACGCGGCGAGCGCCTCGGGGCTCGGGTAGTCGAAGACCAGCGTGGCGGGCAGGCGCAGCTCGGTGGCCGCGTTGAGGTGGTTGCGCAGTTCGACGGAGCTGAGCGAGTCGAAGCCGAGCTCCCGGAAGGCGCGGTCGGGTGCGACGGCGTGCGCCGAGCTGTGGCCGAGCACCGCGGCGGCGTGGGTACGGACGAGGTCGAGCAGTGCCTTCTCCCGCTCGGCCTCGGTCATGACGGCCAGCGACTGCGCGAGCGCGGTCCGGGCGGCTGCGGGGTCGACGGTCCTGCGCGCGGTGCCGCGCACCAGGCCGCGCAGGAGGTGTGCCACGGGGTGGGAGCGCGCCTGGCGCTGCAGCACGGTCAGATCGAGGGGAACCGGGGCGAGGAGCGCGCGGCCGGTGGAGCCCGCCGCGTCGAACAGCGCCAGACCCTGGGCCGCGCCGATCGGGATCGCGCCACCGCTGGTGATGCGCCGTACGTCGGCTTCGTCGAGGCTGCCGGCCATACCGCCACCCGAGGCCCACAGGCCCCACGCGAGCGAGGTCGCGGCCCGGCCGGTCGCGCGACGGTGCTGGGCGAGGGCGTCCAGGAAGGCGTTCGCCGCCGCGTAGTTGCCCTGCCCCGCGCCACCGAACACACCGGCGGCGGACGAGAACAGCACGAACGCGGAGAGGTCCAGACCCAGTTCGCGGGTCAGCTCGTGCAGGTGCCAGGCCGCGTCGACCTTGGGCCGGAACACGGTGTCGATCCGCTCCGGAGTCAGCGAGCCGATCGTGCCGTCGTCCAGCACACCTGCCGTGTGCACCACGGCGGAGACGTCATGCTCGGCGAGCAGGTCCCTGAGGGCCTCGCGGTCGGCCACGTCACATGCCGCGTACGTCACCTCGGCGCCCTGCGCCTCCAGTTCGGCACGCAGCTCATCGGCACCCTCGGCGGCAGCGCCGCGCCTGCTGACCAGCAGCAGGTTGCGCACGCCTCGTTCCGTGACCAGGTGCCGGGCCACGAGACCGCCCAGCGTGCCCGTGGCGCCGGTGATCAGCACCGCGCCCGAGCCGAAACCGGGGTCGTCGACCACGGACTGCCGGGCCCTGACCAGGCGCGGCGCACTGGCCGCGCCCGAACGCAGGGCCAACTGCGGCTCGCCCGTTGCCAGCGCGGACGGCAGTGCGTCGAGAGAGGCCGACTCGTCGTCGAGGTCGACCAGCACGATCCGGTCCGGGTTCTCCGACTGAGCGGACCGGACCAGACCCCACACCGCCGCCTGGGCGATGTCTCGTACGTCTTCATCGGCGGTGGTGGCTGTCGCGCCGTTGGTGACGATGACCAGGCGCGATGCGGCGAACCGGTCGTCGTCGAGCCAGGACTGGACCGCGTTCAGGGCCCAGTGCGCGACCTCGTGGGCCGTCTCGTGCGTGTCGGCGGCCAGGTCGGAACCGGCGGTGGCCGGGCACGGCAGAACGACGAAGTCAGGCACCTCAGCCGACTCCGCAAGCGCCTCCAGGGTGGTCCATTCAACCGTCGGGGCATCGTCCCCGGGCAGCGGCACCGACACCCAGTCGACGCCGAACAGCGCGTCGTCGCGGTCGTTGCCGACGGCTTCGACAGGTGCGGCCGGGCGCAGCACCAGGGAGTCGATCGTGGCCACCGGAGCACCGGAGCCGTCCGCGACCGTCAGTGCCACGCCGTCCGCGCCGGTAGGCGCAAGTCGCACCCGCAGCGCCGTCGCACCCGAGGCGTGCAGCCGCACGCCCGACCACGCGAACGGCAGCTTGCCGGGAGCGTCGGCCTCGCCCATCAGCCCGATGGCCTGCAGCGTCGCGTCCAACAGCGCCGGGTGCAGACCGAATCCCTCAGCCTTGACACCCTCCGGCAGGGCGACCTCGGCGAACATCTCGTCGCCGCTGCGCCAAGCCGATCGCAGCCCCTGGAAGACAGGCCCGTAGCCGAAGCCACCCGCGACCATGCGGTCGTAGTAGCCGTCCAGATCCACGGCCTCCGCTCCTGCGGGCGGCCACTCGGTCAGCGGAGCCCCGACGGAGCGTCCGCCCGCCCCCAGCAGACCGGTGGCGTGCCGGGTCCACGAACGGCCGTCGTCGGAGTCACCCACGCTGGAGTGGAAGGTCAGCTCGCGCCGGCCCGCATCGTCCGCCGCCCCGACCCACACCTGTACGCGCACCGAGCCGTTCTCGGGCAGGACGAGGGGTGCTTCCAGGGTCAGCTCCTCGACCAGGTCGCACCCGACCTGGTCACCGGCGCGTACCGCAAGCTCGACGAACGCCGTGCCGGGCAGCAGCACCGATCCCATGATCTCGTGATCGGCCAGCCACGGGTGGGTCTGGACCGACAACCGGCCGGTCAGCAGGACGCCGTCCGTGCCGCCGAGGGTGACGGTCGCGCCGAGCAACGGGTGCTCGGCGGCACCGAGTCCGGCCGCCGCGACGTTTCCGATCATCGGCTGCACGTCGGGCCAGAAGCGCTCGCGCTGGAAGGCGTACGTCGGGAGATCCACGTGCCGGGTACCGCGCCCGGCGAAGAACACCTCCCAGTCCACTCGGACGCCACGCACGTGCAGTTGTCCAGCGGCGGTCGTAGCGGCCACAGCCTCCGGGCGGTCGTTCCGCAGCACCGGCACGAAGCCTGCGTCCGGCGCGGACTCCTGGCCCAGCGCGGAGAGCGTCCCACCAGGGCCGACCTCGACGAACGCCGCCACGCCCTCGTCCACGAGCGTGCCCACGGCATCGGCGAACCGCACCGACTCACGTACATGGCGCACCCAGTACTCCGGCGACGTCAGCTCTTCGGCCGTCGCACGGACGCCGGTCAGGGTCGACACGATCGGGATGGCCGGGGCCTCGTACGACACACCATCCAGAACCCGGCGGAAGTCCTCCAGCATCGGGTCCATCAACGGCGAATGGAACGCGTGACTGACCTTGAGACGCGACACCTTGCGGCCCGCCTCACGCCACCTCTCCGCAACCGCCTCAACATCGGAGGTGACGCCGGAAATGACCACCGAGTTCGGGCCGTTGACCGCAGCAATGCCCACGGTCTCAGGGAGGTCGGATGCGACTTCCGCCTCGGTCGCCTGGATCGCGACCATCGCGCCACCCGAGGGCAGCGCCTGCATCAAGCCGGCACGCGCCGACACCACCTTCACGGCGTCCGTCAGCGACCAGACACCGGCCACATGGGCCGCCGCCAGCTCTCCGATGGAGTGCCCGGCCAGGACGTCGGGACGCACGCCCCACGACTGCAGAAGCCGGAAGAGCGCTACCTCGACGGCGAACAGCGCGGGCTGCGTCACTCCGGTCTCGTTCAGCGCGTCGGCGTCCTCACCGAAGAGGACCTCGCGCACCTGTGGGTCGAACGCGCCAAGGACCTCGTCCAGAGCATCGGCGAACACCGGGAAACGAGCTGCCAGTTCACGGCCCATGCCGAGCCGCTGCGAACCCTGACCCGAGAACAGGAAACCCACCCGGCCAGGCTCATCAGCCACGCCCGTGACCACCGCACCGGTCGCCCGGCCCTCGGCCACAGCGGTCAACGCGGACAGCAGCTCCGGCCTGTCGGCGCCGACCACCACCGCACGGTGCTCAAGCATCCCGCGCGAGGACACCAGCGCACGGCCCACCTCCGCCACGGAGAGATCCGACGCCTCGTCCACGAAGGACTTGAGCCGTGCGGCCTGCTCCCGCAGCGCCTCGGGGCTGCGCGCCGAAAGCACCCACGGCACCAGACCGTCGCGCACCGGTTCCGGAGTTTCCTCCTGCTCTACTGCGGGGGCCTGCTCGATGATGGTGTGCGCGTTGGTGCCGCTGAAACCGAACGACGACACACCCGCCCGCCACGGCCGGTCCGCCGCGGGCCACTCGCGCTCGTCGGTGAGCAACTCCACCGCGCCCGCGGACCAGTCGACGTGCGGCGACGGCTCGTCCACGTGCAGCGTCTTGGGCAGTACGCCGTGTCGCATCGACATGACCATCTTGATCACGCCCGCCACACCCGCGGCGGCCTGCGTGTGACCAAGGTTCGACTTGATCGAGCCCAGCCACAGCGGCCGGTCGGCCGGTCGGTCCTGACCATAGGTGGCGAGGAGCGCCTGGGCCTCGATCGGGTCGCCCAGCTTCGTACCTGTGCCGTGGGCTTCGACCACGTCCACGTCGGCCGAGGTCAGACCCGCGCTCGCCAGCGCCTGACGGATGACGCGCTGCTGCGAGGGACCATTCGGGGCCGTAAGCCCGTTGGACGCGCCGTCCTGGTTCACCGCCGAACCCCGCACCACCGCGAGCACCTGGTGACCGTTGCGCTGCGCGTCCGAGAGCCGCTCGACGAACAGCATGCCCACGCCCTCGCCCCAGCCCGTGCCATCAGCACCGGCCGCGAACGCCTTGCAGCGACCATCCTCAGCGAGACCGCGCTGGCGGCTGAACTCGACGAAGGAGGTCGGCGTCGACATCACCGTCACGCCACCGGCCAGGGCCAGCTCGCACTCGCCCCTCTGCAGGGCCTGCACCGCCAGGTGCAGGGCGACCAGCGACGACGAGCATGCCGTGTCCACCGTCACCGCGGGGCCTTCGAGACCGAACGTGTACGAGAGGCGGCCGGAGGCCACGCTGGCGGCGTTGCCGGTCGCCACGTAGCCGCCCATGTCGTCGGCAGCCGCGCCCAGCACCCATCCGTAGTCCTGCATGTTCGAGCCGACGAAGACGCCGACGCGCTCGCCGCGCAGCGACGCCGGGTCGACGCCGGCCCGCTCGAAGGCCTCCCACGAGGTCTCCAGGAGCAGGCGCTGCTGGGGGTCCATCGCCAGGGCCTCACGCGGCGAGATCCCGAAGAACGCCGGGTCGAATGCGCCTACCTCTGAGAGGAAGGCTCCCGAGCGTGAGTAGGAGGTTCCCACTCCGTCCGGGTCGGGGTCGTACAGCGCCTCCAGGTCCCAGCCTCGGTCGTTCGGGAAGTCCGACACCGCGTCCCCGCCCGACAGGACTATGTCCCACAGGTCCTCGGGGCTCGACACACCGCCCGGGAACCGGCACGCCATCGCCACGATCGCGATCGGCTCATCGGACGCGTTGGACACGGACAGAGAAGTCGACGCGGTGGGGACCACGCCGGAGAGTTCGGTGCGGAGGTATGCGGCCAGGACTGCCGCGTTGGGGTAGTCGTAGACCAGCGTGGCGGGCAACGCGACACCCGTGACCTCGCTCAACCGGGCACGCAACTCCACCGCCGTCAGCGAGTCAAAACCCAGCTCCCTAAACGCACGGGACGCCGAGAACGCATCACCCGACACATGGCCCAGCACCGCAGCAGCCTCATAACGCACCAGCTCAGTGAGCTGCCGCTCCTGCTCCACCTCATCCAGACCCGCAAGACGCTGCGCCAGCTCCGACATCCCACCATCAGTCGTGGTCGCCTCGAACGCGGC
>NZ_JBHUZJ010000115.1:0-22472 GCF_042667685.1 Streptomyces sp. NPDC057302
AGACAAACACAATATTCCCCGCGGCGCCCGTCTCTATTGTTATACCCCCCCGCCCCCGGGGGGGGGGGGGGGGGGGGGGGGGGGGGGGCCCCCCCCCCCCCCGCCGCTCCGTCGCGTCCGGACGGACATGCCTCAGCAGGCCGTGACGTCATTCGGCGACACGGCCTGCGAGCAGTTGGGCAGTTGGGGCGTGCGCAGTTGCCGCAGTCCCTCTTCGAGGGTGTCGGCCAGCGGCAGGACGTCGACGGCGCCCGTGATCTCGAGCAGGCGTTGGATGGATGTGTTGAAGGGGCGGGCCAGGACGAAGGGGCGTTGCGCCCGTTCGTGTTCGGTACGGGTGTGCAGGATCAGGCCGAGCAGGGTGCTGTCGGCGAAGGTGAGTTCGGCGAGATCGAGCAGGGTGCCGTCGGAATCGCTGTGGGTAAGGGCGCGGTGGAAGGCTTCGGTCACGCGATCGCTGTCGCTGAGGTCGATCTCGTGGCGCAACGTGATGACCGCGACCCGTTCGTTCCATGCGAGTTCAATTTTGTTGTCGTGAGGAAACATTCCCCGAGCCTGTCATAGGTGCGGCTGGACGCGCAGGGGAACACACGCCAGTGGGCCTCGCGCGGCATTGCGCCTGGTCAGTGCTTGTGTTTCCGTCACGTCCCGGCAGGCGTCCAGCCTCGCTCAGCCGTCCTCGCCGGGCGGTGTGCCGCAGCTTTGGCCGCCCCGCCCGTCGAATTGCACCGAGCTCAGGAAGTCCCGGTAGGCAGGGAAGAAGTTCCCCTTGCCCGTCGGGCCCGCGGAGGTGACGACCGTACAGCCGGAGTAGTTCGCGTCGGACCAGAGGTAGATGGTCGAGGAAGTGCGGTTCCAGTCCGACTTGGCCCGGTCGGCCATGCCGAGCGCCGCGAGGTCCGGAGTGCTCGACTTGAGGCTGATCATGTCGCCCGTTCCGTCGAGGCCGGAGAACATGCAGTAGGAGCCGTCGGGGCACCGGTCGTACCCGTCGGCTGCGTGCGCCGTGGAGAGCGGCACCACCGTGGCGGCCGCCGCGGCCACCGCCACGACGAGCACGGACAGCTTCTTCCTCGTTGCCGTTCCTCTTGCTTTTGCCATTGCCTTGCGCATGCCTGTCCGCCTTTGTCGTCAGGGCCCTCGGGTCCGCGAGATGCGGGCACCGCCACAGCGGTGCGCGGGCCGTTGCCACCTCAGCCTCGGTGCCCTGTCGGGTGATCGGCTATCCCCCGCAGGAGTGACCCGCGGGGGATAGCGTCAGGTCCGGATGGAACGGGTCAGTCGACCGGTTCGATCCAGACGTTGCGGAAGCGGACCTTGTTGCCGTGGTCCTGAAGCCGGATGGCGCCCGCCGCGGCGGATTCGGGGTCGCCCGCTCCGGTGGGGCCGTCGACCGCCACGTTGTCGTGGACCTTTTTGCCGTTCCAGACCACGGTGATCCTGGCGTCCGCGGTCTTCTTCCCGTCCGCGTCGTAACGGGCGGCGCGGAAGACGATGTCGTACGTCTGCCATGTCTCCGGCGCGGTGGAGGCGTTGAGGTCGGCGGCCTTCTTGGTGTAGATGGACGCGGCTTCGTTCGCGGCGAGCTTCTCCACTCCGAACGAGTCCAGAATCTGGACCTCGTACCGCTCCTGGAGATAGATCCCGCTGTTGCCGCGGTCCTGCCCCGTGACGTCGTCGGGCAGCTTCGGCACGCGGAATTCGGCGTGCAGTTTGAAGTCACCGAAGGCCTGCTTGGTGCGGATGTCGCCGCAGCACACCTCGATCGACTTGTCGGCGGTGTGCGGCCACTCGACGCTGCGCCCGTCGGTGTGCTGCCAGGCGGTGGAGGCGCTGCCGCCGGAGAACAGGTCGATGCGGCCGCCCGGCTTGCGCACCTCGATCATGTCGAGGTTGACGTGGCCGGTGTCCTCGGGCCGGTAGGTGTACGTGATGGTGTTCCGGCCTTTGCGCAGGGCGAGTCGCTCGGTCTTGGTGGACCAGCGCTTCCACGTCTCGGTCGAGGGGAGCTTCGTCTGCTGCGCCGCTCCGCCGTTCACGCTGACGCCGAGGGTCTTGGTTCCGGCGGAGGGATTGGGGCCGTTGGAGTAGCGCAGGCCCACGGCGTAGGTGCCCTTGGCCGGGGCCTGGACGTCGAAGGTGGCGGTGGCGCCGGGGTCCTTGAAGCTGTCGACGAAGCCGCCGCCCGTGTAGCCGGCGTGCTCGGTGTCGATGTCCGCGCCGCCCGAAAGGCGCGCCGACTCGGCGTCGTACGAGGTCACCGGATCGTCGTGGCCGGGGCGTGCGTTGAGCGTGTACCAGGCCTCGGTGGACCACAGCTGCTCGTCGTCCGTGGAGGAGAAGGGGCGCGGCGAGCGCACATGCACCACGCGGTCGCTCTTGAGTCCGGGGATCGTCAGGGTCACCGTGCGGCGGTCGTCCGAGATGCCGGCGTGGGTGACGGGCAGGGACTCCTCGTCGACCTTGGGGCCGCCGTAGGCGGGGGTGGGGGCGTAACGCCACTGCTCGACCGAGTAGGCGCCGCTGGTCAGCTTCTCGACGGTCTTGTCCGAAAGGGGCTTGGTGTAGGTGAGCTTGAAGCCGTCGCGGGTGGCACGCATGGTCTTGACGTCGAAGGCGGTCTTGCCGTTCGGCGTGAGCTTTTGCAGGCCGAAGCGGAGCTTGCCTTCCTGTCCCCAGTTGCCGTCCGCGCCGAGCCCGCCGGTGTAGATCGCCCCGTCGGGTCCGGTGGAGATGCGGGTGATGCCGGACTCCAGGCCCTGGGTGTGGCGGAAGACGGCGCCCTGGAACTCGCCGTTGACCTTCTCCAGGTCGGCGCGCTGCAGCCCGCCGTAGGTGACATCACCGAACATGAGCTGCCCGGCGAAGGTGCCCTTCTTCACGGTCATGGGGGTGCTGGGGGAGTTGGCTATCTCGTTCTGCGGCAGCCACAGCACCGGCTTGGTGACGGCCTTGTCGTCGAAGGGACCGTCGGGATTGGTGTAGTGGTTGAAGAACCGGTCCTGTTTGACGTGCACCAGTTTCGAGGCGGGCAGCCAGCCGCCCTGGTTGTCGGTGACGAACAGCTCGTTGTCCGGGCCGCGGCCGATGCCGTTGGGGGTGCGCAGGCCGCCCGCCAGGTAACTGACCTTCCCGCTCGCCTTGTTCACCTTGATGGTGGTGCCACGGTTGGCGGCGGGCTGCGGATCGGTGGTCGCGCCACCGTAGTTGATGGCGACGGACAGGTTCAGATAGAAGTCGCCCTTCTCGTAGAGCAGTCCGAACGCGAACTCGTGGAAATTCCCGCCGTAGGGCCACTCGGCGACCTTCCGTCGCTCGCCCGCGTCGTTGTCGCCGTCGATGTCGGCGAGTTCGGTCAGCTGATGCTTCTCCGACACATACAGCTTCCCGTCCACGTACTTGATGCCCATCGGCTCCTTGAGTCCGTCGGCGATCTTCTCGTACGTGACCTTGTCGGGACCGGTGTCGCCGGTGACGTTGTCCAGGACGTAGACCGCGCCCTTGGTCTCCTCACTGCCGCCCCAGGTCGTCACCGCGAGTCGGCCGTCGGGCAGCCAGTCCATGGCGGACACCTGCGGCTCGAATCCCTTGGGGCGCAGGTCGGTCAGGGTGTAGCCGGGGTTGACCGACTTCAGCGGGAGGCCGTCGCCGGGCGTGTCGTAGCTGCCCTCGCACTCCTTGCGGCCCGGTGCGGTGACCCGCACGACGTCGGCGTCCGTACTGAGCACGGAGTTCGGTACGAGGGTGAAGGCGTCGGCGCCCGGGGGCTTCCACTGCAGCGTGACCTGCTGGTCGTTGCTCCGGTCGAAGTGGTCGATGCGCAGCGGGTGGTAGCCCGGGGTGAGGGCTATCTCGCCGTCCTTGGGCTCGGCCCCGTGCAGTCCGTCGTGATCGACGACCTTCTTGTCGCTGATGAACAGGCGGGAGCCGTCGTCGCTGATCAGCCGGAAGGCGTACGCGCCGTCGGAGGGCACGTTGATGTTGCCGATGATCTGCGACACGAAGTTGTCGTTGAACCCGAAGCCCTCGGTGGAGGACCAGTCGACGGTGGGTATCAGCTTGTCGACGTTGGGGGTCTGGGCGGGCTTGAGATCGCAGAGCTTGCTGAGCGGCGACTGGACGTCGAACACCCGCAGCGTGACGCCGGGTTCCTGCGGCGGCAGATCCGCGAAGGGCTTCTTCTCGGCGCCGGCGGCCGGTGAGGTGAGAGCGCCGCCGGCGAGCAGCAGCCCGAGGAGCACCCCGGTGGTTCTGCGCGATCTCAGGCGGGTGCGGGTGCGGGGGCGGACGCGGACGCGGTGTGGGCGCGTGGGATGCGGGTGCTCGTGTGGCGTCACTCTGTCTCCTGCTGGGCGCTGCGAGGCGGCCCGGGCCGCCTCGGCCCGCGTCCGCGGAGTGGAGTTGATGCACATGCCGGTGGTGCGGGCTGCGGCGTTTTGGCCGCGCCTTGCGCAGACTTCCGTACGAGAGCGACGCCCAGAGTACGAAGAGCGCCTCGCAACGTCCATACTTTGTCCTCAAGAAGGAGAAACTGGCGGGGAAGGCAGGGAGGAAACCGCTCTGCCGCGTCGTCAGCCGAGTGTCCTTCCGTGTTGGTGAGCTGAACGGCTCCCGCGGCACGGGCGGCGCTCACGGGGCCTTGACTCCGTGGCGCCGACCCTGTTCTCCTTGCCTCACGTCAGTGGATGAGCCACTCATTCACTCATAGACCCGCACTCTGAGAGGCCATCCCGTGGAGACGCTGCCGCGCGAGACCGTCGTCGATCTGCTGGAGGAGCGGCTGCGTGAAGGCATCCTCGCCGGTCGCTACCCGACCGGGAGATACTTGCCGCCGGAACGTGAACTGGCCGACGGCTACGGCGTCACCCGCACCACGCTCAAGCACGCCTTCGGCCGGCTCATCCAGGCCGGACTGCTCGAAACCCGGCACGGCGTGGGCACCCGGGTGCGTGACTACGCGCGGCTCGGCGGCGCCGACCTGCTGCCCATGCTGGTGCGGCACAGCCCGGCGTGGATCGCCGAGGTCTTCGAAGTCCGGCGCGGGATCGGCGCGTTGATCGCCGAGCGGGCCGCGGCCAAGGCGAGCGACGAGCAGAGGGACGAACTGCGCACGCTGCTGGCGGCGGTCAAGGACGCGGACGGCGGCGACGCCGCACAGCTGGCGGACGTCGAGGTGCACCGCGCGCTCGCCCGCGCCACCGGCAACCGCGTCTACGTCCTTCTCACCAACACGCTGTTCAACGCCTATCTGCCGGTCAGGGCCGCGCTGGTGGAGCCCTTCGCCGATCCGGACGCCGCGCACGCCCGGCTCGCGCCAGTGGTCGACGCCGTCGTGGCGGGCGACAAGGCCGCCTCCCACTCGGCGGCCGAGGACTATCTGACCGCCACGGAGCGCATCATGCTGGAGGGCCTCAAGTGAGCCGTCGTGGAACGCGGTTCGCGGAGACCATGCTGGGCACCGCGCGGCTCGAAGCCGACGGGACCGACCGGCGCGCCCGGCTCGACCTGCGGGTCGGCGCGGACAGCGTACTGCGACCGCTCGGTACGACCGAGGCGAGCCTGACCGGGCGGATACGCATAGCCGGGTGGGCCGATGACGCCCACGCCGTGGGTGAGCTGGAGATATCGCCGCTCGCGCGCCGTCGGATCCGCTACCGGCTGACCTTCACCGCCGAAGGGCGTCGACTCACCCTGGACGGCTGGAAGTCCATCACGCCGCTGCGCCCGGTGCGTTCGATGACCGTCCTGCCGTTCACGCTCTACGAGACGTACGAGGACGAGGTGCGGCCCGTCGGGGCGGGCACCCTGCGATTCCCCCTCGCCGGTGGCCTTGCCCCCTTCCTGATGAGCTTCCGCTTCCCGCGCCGCGAGGACGGCGCACCGCTGATGGCACCTCGCTGGGACGGGCGAGCGGGGCGCACCGAGGTCTGGTACACCACCGCGACCGACCCGGTCACAGCAGCGGCCTGTGGCTGCACCACGAACTGGTCGCACCCGCCGACGGCGCGCCGCCGTTCGCTCACGGCTGGGCGGCCGTCTTCCCCAAGGGCACCAAGGACACCAAGGGCACCAAGGATTCCAAGGACCCCGCGGACCCCGATGGCTCCAAACAGGGGCCGATCGCGCACGCACGTTTCGGCCCCGAACCATGGCGCGGAGACGGCGCCGACGGGTTCGCCGCGGGTGGCATCTCCGCCCGCCCCGGGCAACTCACCGGCAGTGCGGGGGACATGAGCTGGGACCTCACCGAACGCCCCAGGGACAGCCCCCTGTTCACCTTCCCGCGCTGGTCCTGGCGTCGGCCCCTACTGCCGGCGGCCCAGCTCCTGCCCGCGGCCCGAGCCACGTACGACGGCAGCGTGACCTACGGCGACAGGAAGCTGACCCTCGACAACGCACCTGGAGCCTCCGCCCGTATCTACGGGCACGGCAACGCCCGCCGCTGGTCCTGGCTGCACGCAGACCTCGGCGGCGGGGACGTACTGGAGATCGTGGCGGCCGTCTCGACGCGGCCGGGACTGCGGCGGCTGCCGCCGCTGGTCTTCCTGCGGCTGCGGCGCCGGGGGCGCACCTGGCCGCGCCGGGCCGAGCGCACCGCGGTGGGCTGGGCGGGCATCGGCCGCTTCAAGGCAGACATCGCGCTGCCCCGGTGGACGGTGAGCGGGCGGGCCGGGCTGCGCCGCATCCGGGTCGAGGTGACACAGCCCGAGGAGCGCACCCTGCACCTCGACTACGCCGACCCGGACGGCACGCCGGCCGTGTGCCACAACAGCGAGACAGCGGACGCCCACATCCGACTGGAACGGTGGTGGGGGAGGTGGCGCCCGGAGGCCGCATGGAGACTGGACGGCACCGCGCACGCCGAAGTGGGCACGCGATGAGCATGACGGGACTCGTTGCCGCGCTGCTCGCGGACGACGGCAGCGAGCGCTGGCCCGCACGGGTGCCGCGCCGCCTGGACGACGTCCTGGAGTCGATGCCCGCACCCGCCCGCGCGGGAGTGCGGAGCGCCGCGGCAGCCGTGGACGCCTACGCCCTGGCACGCACCGGCCGCCGCCTCGTGGGTCTCGGACCCGCCGAACGCGAGGACGTCATGGAGGCACTCGGCGCCCACACCGCGCTCGTGCCGCTCCTCGACCTGCTGAAGGTGCCGGTGCTGCTCGCGGCAGGCACGGAGCGCATGCTCGAACAGGGTTCGCGGACACTGCCGTTGGCCCCACCGGACGATCCGCCGCTCGACTGCACCCCCGCGGGGCAGTGGCCCGACCGGTCCACCGCCGACGCGATCGTGATCGGCTCCGGCGCCGGGGGCGCCATGGCCGCGCGTACCCTCGCCCGCGCCGGACTGCGCACCGTCGTCATCGAGGAGGGTGAGCACCACACCACCGCGTCCTTCGGGCGACGCACGCCGCTCGACCGGTTCGCCGAGCTGTACCGCGACGGCGGAGCCACCGTCGCCGCCGGGCACCCGCCTCTGCTGCTGCCGACAGGCCGCGCGGTGGGCGGCACCACGATCGTCAACTCCGGTACCTGCTACCGCACTCCGGACCACGTCATCGAGCGGTGGCGCGGCTCGTTCGGCTTCGCCCTCGCGCAGGGGCTCGACACCCATCTCGACGAGGCCGAGCGCACCCTGCGGGTGGCCACCCAGCCCTTGGACGTGCTGGGCAACAACGGGCGCCTCGCGCTGGCCGGAGCCGCCGAACTCGGCTGGAAGGCGGGTGCGTTGCGCCGTAACGCGCCCGGCTGCAAGGGCTCCTGTCAGTGTGTCGTCGGCTGTCCCACCGGTGCCAAGCAGAGCGTCCAGCTGTCGGTCCTTCCGGATGCGTGTGCCGCCGGTGCCCGCATCGTGACCGCGGCCCGGGTCCGCACCATCCTGGTCGACCCCGACCGGCGCGGCGGACCGCGCGCGGCGGGCGTCAGCGTGCGCCGCCAGGACGGCAGCGATCTGGAGATCCTCAGCCCACTGGTGGTCGTCGCTGCCGGCGCGCTCCAGTCCCCGCAGTTGCTGCGCCGCTCCGGGCTCGGCGGCCATCCGCGCCTGGGCCGCAACCTCAGCGTGCATCCGGCGACCAGCGTGGCCGGACGGTTCGCCGAGCCGGTGACCGCCTGGGAGGGGGTGCTGCAAAGCGTCGGCGTCGAAGAGCTGCACCACGACGGCATCCTCGTCGAGGCGACCGCCACGCCACCCGGCATGAGCAGCTTCGTCCTGCCGGGCGTGGGCCGCGAGTTGCGCCGCGAACTCGCGGCCGCCGGTCACCTCGCCACCTTCGGAGCAATGATCGCCGATCGTCCCTCGGGCCGGGTGCTCGGACGCGGGCGCGGCCTGATCCGCTACGACCTCCACCCGCGCGACGCCCGACGCCTCATCACAGCCGTACGCGCCATGGGCCGACTCCTCTTCGCCGCCGGTGCCGAAGAGGTCCTCACCGGCATCCCCGCCGCGTCTCGCGTCGCCAATCTCGCCGAACTGGACGTACTGCTAAGCGATGTGACGGCCCGACAGCTGCACCTGTCCGCCTTCCACCCCACCGGCACCGTCGCCGCGGGCAGCGACCCCCAATGGGCACCGGCCGACCCGGAGGGACGCCTGCGCGGCGTACACGGCGTTCTGATGGCCGACGGCTCCGTGTTGCCTGCCTGCCCGGAGGTCAACCCGCAGTTGAGCATCATGGCCACGGCATTGGCGATCACCGAACGGCACGTGCAGAACGATGGCCGCTAGCCGAGCGGTATTCGTAGACCGTGTCTTCGAGGAGTGCGCGCCTGCCGGACCGGCCCGCAGACGCTATGCCAACCGCGCTCGTAACTCCGGGAGACCCGCGACACGGTGGGCGCCCCGAGAGAATCACGATCGGCCGGATGCCACCTATCCACGGGCGTGTGCATGCCAATATGCTGTGCGACCTTCGCGCCCTGGGGGGTCACGTGAACGTGAACGGTCTCCGTGCGGCTGTCGTCTGTCTTGTGCTCGCGTGTGCCGCGGTGGTGTCGCCGACCGTGACGCCGACCGGGGCCGTGGCGCGGGCCGCGGGGGTGAAGCCGAGTTGGTCGGCGCTCCCGGTGCCCGCGGCTGCCCCGCCCGTGACCGTGTCCGATCTCGCCGCCCGCGGGCCGGGCGAGGCGTGGGCGACCGGGTACGAGCAAGCCGCCGATGGACTGCGGCCGATGCTGTACCGGTGGGACGGCACCGCGTGGAGCCGGGACGCGACCTTCCCCGGAGCCGGTGAGCAGGGCTGGCTCGGCAAGGTGCAGTTCGTCGGCAAGGAGGTGTGGATCCTCCACAACCGCGCAGGGGCGGGGGAGATCCTGCGCCGGTCGGCGAGCGGGTGGAGCACCGTCCCGCTGCCGCAGACCCTGTGGACCTACCAGGACTTCACCGCCGTGGCGGGTGCCGCGTGGGTGGTCGGGGAGGACGACACCGGGCTGAAGGTGTTGCACTACGACGGCTCCGGCTGGAGAACACAGTCCACCCCGGACGGCGTGCTGTACCTGATGGGAATCACCGCACGGACCGCCACCGACGCCTGGGCCTGGGCGGACACCACCACCGGCACCGCGGTCCTGCGCTGGGACGGCACGGCATGGCGGGACGCGAAGGTGCCGCTGCCGCCGAACAGCAATGTGCACACGATGCTGCTCGAACCCTCCGGCCGGATCACGATCGGCGGCAGCCAGTACACCGACGGCGTGGCCCGCACCTACCTCATGACCTGGAACGGGCACGCCTGGCGCACCACCCACCCACCGCTGGGCGACACCTACACCGAGGCCATGGTGCGCGGCCCGGACGGCGCGCTGTGGCTGCCGGTGACCAGCGACCGCGCGTTCCAGTCCAAGTACGCACGGGTGGACGGCAGCCGCACCACCTTCTCCTACGGCCCCGAGCGCACGAACGCCATCGACGTGAAACCGCGCGCACTGGCGAAGACCGGAACCGCACTGCTGTCCTTCGGGACCGTCGAGATCTACGGCTCGAAAGCGAACCTCATGAGCGAGCGGCTGGGAGGCTGACCCATGGCACGTGGACTTCCAGCTGTAAACCAACTGCCAGGCGCGCGCCGGCTTCCGGCCGTACGCCGACTTCCCGTGGCACGCCGGCTTCTCGTGGCGGCCCTCGCCGTCGCCATGGCCCTCATGAGCGTCATGGCCTCGGCCGCGGCGGAGACCCTGTCCTGGCAGCACGTTCCGGTCCCGGCCCAGGTGCGCCCGCAGGCCGGGCTGAACGAAGCCGTGGCGTTCGGGCCGGGCCGGGCGTGGGCGGTGGGTACCGACGCCGTCGGCCGCGAGGCGCCGGGCTTCCCGCTGATGCTGCGCTGGGACGGGGCCGCGTGGAAGCGCCAGAGCCTGCCCGGCGTCGGCTGGCAGGGGGAGCTGCTGTCCGTCGCCGCGACCTCACCGACCGCGGTCTGGGCGGTGGGCCGCGACGCGGCGGGCGCCGCCCATCTGCTTCGCCACGACGGCAAGACCTGGCGTGAGACCCGGGCGCCGGGCGGAGTCGCGCTGACCAAAGTCGTCGCCGGCGGGGACGAGACCTGGCTGATCGGCTCGCGGGACGGCGCACAGGCACTGCTGCGGTGGGACGGGCGAGGCTGGCGGGACGTGCCGGTCCCGCCGGGGTCCGTGTACGGCCTGCACATCCTGGCCGCCGACGACGTCTGGGCCGCGGGCGCCACCAACTCGGGTGCGGCCGTGTCGCACTGGGACGGGCAGGCGTGGCAGCAGACGATCGTGGACGGGTTCCCGCGGTCGGCGGTGAGCAGTGTGCTGGCGGTCTCGCCGACGGAGGTGTGGGCAGGTGGCACGGCCGGATTCGTCGGGGGGCCGCCGGGCAAGCCGATTCCGCCCTTGCTGGTGCGCTTCGACGGGCAGGCGTGGAGCCATGCGACCGTGCCCACCGACTTCGGCTCGATCAGCTCACTGGCACCCACCAAGTCCGGGGCGCTGGGCTGGGTCTCGGTGGTCCGCTCGCAGAAGTGGGGCCCGCCGGGCAGTAATCCGCCGCTCGTCCCAGGCCCGGATTTCCTTGCCTGGAACGGCCAGTCGTTCACCGAGCACAGCGAACCGGCGGTGGCCGGGGAGGGCGACTCGTGGGTGCTGCAACTGGCACCGGTGCCGGGGACGGATACGGTGTGGTCGGTCGGCCGGGCCGCCGGTCCCGAGGGCACCTTCGCCCCACGCATCCAGCGGTTCGGCTGAGGCGACGAAGGGGCTCCGCCCGAAAGCGCCGTACGAAATCACGTACGAGGTGTCCTCAGGAAGGGTCCGTCACCGCCCGTCCCGCAGTCGCATCACCGCCCGTCCCGCAGTCGCAGAAGGTACGCCGCCGTCAGCGCGACGGCACGGTCCTCGTCGTGCGAAAGGTCCACGAGGGCACGTGCGGCCGTCGCGCCCGGGACAGCCGCCAGCGCCTGGGTCAGCCGACCGCGTGCGGGCGCGTCCGTGGTGTCGTGGGCGAGCAGGCCGACGAGGTCGGCCGCGATCCGATCCGCCGTCACGGTGTCGGCGGCCAGCACGCTCAGCGCATCGGCCGCGTCGGTGTCGTTCCTTCCCCGCACGATCATGTCGATGAGCGTCGGGATCGCTTCGGCCACTCCCCGCGACCCGAGCGACAGAGCCGCGTACCCGCGGACCACGACATCGGGGCTAGCAAGCGCCTCCCTCAGCTGCGCGGCGGCCTCGCCGCCGGGCATCTCGGCGAGGGACTGAACGGCACGCTCTCGTACGGCGGCCACCGGCGAGCCGAGGCCCTGGGCCAGCAGCGCCGTGCCGTCGTCGCCCGAACGCGCCAGCGCCCAGCGCAGGGCTCCGGCGACGTTCGGATCCGTCTCGCTCAGTGCCGCCTCGACCAGTGCCTCCACCGGTACCGCAACCTCGTCGGCCGAGGAAAGGGCCGCGCGCTGGCGTGCGGCGGCGCTCGGCGATCCCAGCGCCTGGAGGAGTGCGACGACCTGGAGGACGTCCTCCCAGCCGGCCGGTTCCGCGGCATCGATCCGGCGCAGTCGCGTGAGCAGTTCGGTCTCGGCCGCGATGCGATCGCGTGTCTGGCGGATGAGGTCGCCGACGAGCGCCGAGGGCGTGAAGCCGCCGTCGTCGAGCGCGCGCCCGATCTCACGCAGCGTCAGCCCCAGCGACCGCAGACTTTCGACGTGGAAGATCCGCCGGATGTCCTGGTCGGAGTACTCGCGGTACCCGGAGCCCGTACGGCCCGAAGGCCGTACCAAGCCGAGCGATTCGTAGTGCCGGAGCATGCGTGCACTGACCCCGGACCGTCGCGCCACCTCACCGATCAACACGCCCTATTGTCCCTCCTGGCCGGACCGGCCGAGGGCCACGGCGCGCTTCGCCTCCTCGATCGCGAACTCGAACCCGGCGTCCGGGTCGCGCAGCAGCCGTTGTGTGGCGAGCGCGTGCGCGCTCACGCGCGGGTCAGGGGCGGTCGTCGCCGCACGCAGGGCCGGCACGATCACCTCACCCAGCGCGACCAGCGCACGGCTGAGACTCAGCTGCGTCTGCCGCTCACCGCGCCCGAGCTGCCCGGCAAGCACCGCGGCCAGGGCGGGCTCTTCACCGTCCGGTACGAGCACGACCGCCGCGCGCCAAGCACTCCTCGCCACCTCGTCGTCGGCGTCGGCCAACAGCTCCCGTGTGATCGCGGGCCACGCCTGCCGGTCCCCGATCTTGGACAGGGTGTGCAGCGCCTGGCTCCGTGCCTGCGCACGCTCCGAACGGAGCTCGCGGACCAGCGCGGGGAGTGTCATGGACACCGCTTGGCGGGTGAGTGCCCAGGTCAGCGTGTCGCGGACGAAGAACTCGGGCTCGATCGCGCAACGCTCGATGAGCTTGTCCACGCAGCGGGGGTCAGGCGTCGTGCCGACCGCCAGAGCGGCCCGCAGCCGCACGGACGAACGGCTGTCCTCCAGCCCCTGGAGTGCTTGTCGCGCATCGGTGTCCTGTTTCATGGTCGTCATCGAGACCACCTCCTCGACGAGCAGTGAAGGCCTTGTCACCGTGTCAAGGTCAAACAGGTCCCAGGCGAGGGGTGAGGCGCAGAGGGCCGCCCTCCGCGCCTCACCGTGCGCTCCGGTCAGATGACGCCCTGCGCCAGCATCGCGTCGGCCACCCGCTCGAAGCCCGCGATGTTCGCGCCCGTCACGTAGTTCCCGGGGGCGCCGTAACGCTCGGCCGTCTCGTGGCAGGTGGTGTGGATGTCGTTCATGATGCGCGTCAGTTCGTCCTCGACGCGCTCCGCCGACCATGACGTACGCGCGTGGTTCTGGGCCATCTCCAGGGCACTGACGGCCACGCCGCCCGCGTTGGCCGCCTTGCCGGGCCCGAACGCGACACCCGCCTGCTGGAACAGGCGCACCGCCTCGGGGGTCGTCGGCATGTTGGCGCCCTCCGACACCACCTTCACGCCGTTGCCGATCAGAGCGGCCGCGTCGTTTTCGTCGAGCTCGTTCTGCGTGGCCGACGGCAGTGCGATGTCGGCCGGGACCTCCCAGACCCGCCCGCCGGGCACGAAGCGGGCCGAGGCACCCCGGCGCTCGGCGTACGTGTCGACCCGGCCGCGCTCGACCTCCTTGATCTGCTTGAGGAGTTCGAGGTCGATGCCCTTCTCGTCGACCACGTAACCGGACGAATCCGAGCAGGTCACCGCGTTCGCGCCGAGGGCGGCCAGCTTCTCGATCGTATAGATGGCTACGTTGCCGGAGCCGGAGACGACCGCGGTCCGCCCCTCCAGATCCTCGCCGCGCTGGCGCAGCATCGCCGCCGCGAAGAGGACGTTGCCGTATCCGGTGGCCTCCGGACGGATCAGCGAACCGCCCCAGCCCGCGCCCTTGCCGGTGAGGACACCTGCCTCCCAGCGGTTGGTGATGCGCCGGTACTGGCCGAACAGATAGCCGATCTCCCGGCCGCCGACACCGATGTCACCCGCGGGCACGTCCGTGTGCTCGCCGATGTGCCGGTACAGCTCCGTCATGAACGACTGGCAAAAACGCATGACCTCCGCGTCGCTGCGGCCGTGCGGCTGGAAGTCGCTGCCGCCCTTGCCGCCGCCGATACCGAGGCCGGTCAGCGCGTTCTTGAATATCTGCTCGAAGCCCAGGAACTTGATGACGCCGAGGTTCACCGACGGGTGGAAGCGCAGGCCGCCCTTGAACGGGCCGAGCGCGCTGTTGAACTCCACCCGGAAACCGCGGTTCACGTGGACGCGGCCCCGGTCGTCCTGCCACGGCACCCGGAACATGACCTGCCGCTCCGGCTCGCACAGCCGCTCGATCAGTCCGGGCTCGGCGTACTCGGGGCGGGACGCGACGACCGGCTCCAGCGTCTCCAGGACCTCGTGAACGGCCTGGAGGAACTCCGGCTGGGCCGGGTTGCGGTGTTCGATCTCCGTGAGCAACTGCGTGAGCGTGGTCTTCGTATCGGATCGCGTGGTCAAAAGGAGCCCTTTCTGGCACGGCTGACACCGGGGATCCGGTCGGGGTGCGGCGCACTCCGATACAGCCCGTCGGGGCGCTCGGCGCCGTTGCCGTGCGCGGAACACTCAAGTGTTACGTGCATGTAAACATACTGACCAGTGCCCGAGTCCAGGGTGCGACCACCATGCGAGACCCACTTCACGCACCGCCCGTCGCCGGACCGCCGAACCGCGGGACACGGATGGCCGACCTCCGCGCTCACCCCACGAGATCGGGCGAGCGCAGCAGCTGGGACGGGATGTTCCAGGCGTCGACGAAGTCCGCCGCGAGCGGCCGGACCTTGCGGCACAAGTCGTTCACCTCGCGGCGGATCGCCTTGGAGCGCTGCACGGTCAGCCGGCCGTGCTCCATGAACCAGGCACGGTCCGCCTCGATGGTGGAGAGGGCGAAGAGGTCGCACAGCAGCCCCAGCGCGACCTTGTTGTCCCCCTCGGGCAGCCGGCGCACCTTGTCGACGAACGCCTCGAGCACCAGCCGCTCCACATGTGCGTGGGCCACCGCGATGACGTGGTCCTGCACCTGCGAGAAGACGACGCCGGGATGGCTCTTCTGATCCACCCCGCGCTTGAGCCGACGCGCCACACCGGCGAGCATGTGCTCCTCACGGAACCGGAGCATGGCGAGCTGGTACTCCGAATCGCGCAGGCCCGCCTCCTGGTCCCACTCGTCGCCTCCGGGCAGCAGATCGCGTACCCGCTCGAGGAGTTTGTGGGCCGAGGTCTTCTCGATGACCGTCTCGACGGCGAGGTTGGTGACGTACCGCACCATGCCGAGCTGGTCGAGGTTCTCGAAGTCGCTCGCGTAGTGGGTGAGCAGGCCCTTCGCCACGAGCTGGAGCAGTACGTGGTTGTCGCCCTCGAACGTCGCGAAGACGTCGCTGTCGGCCTTCAGGGCGGCGAAGCGATTGACGGCGAGATAGCCCGCGCCCCCACACGCCTCGCGGCACTCCTGAATCGTGCGCGTGGCGTGCCAGGTGCCGAGCGCCTTGGTGCCCGCGGCCCGCGACTCCAGCTCACGCCGTGCCTGCTCGTCGTCCGTGGCCCCCGAGAAGACCTCGTGCAACTGCGTGCGCATGACGTCCTGGGCGAAATGCAGCGCGTACGTGCGCGCGACGAGCGGCAGCAGCCGACGCTGATGCATGCCGTAGTCGAGGAGCACCTGCTCCTCGCCGGGCGATGCCGCCTCGAACTGCCGTCGGTGCAGGGCGTACTTGGTGGCGATCGCCAGGGCGACCTTGCTGGCGTTGATGGCCCCACCGGCGACGCTGACCCGCCCCTGCACCAGCGTGCCGAGCATCGTGAAGAAGCGGCGGCCGGGGTTGTCGATCGGGCTCTGGTAGACGCCCTCGGGAGTGACGTCGGCGAACTGGTTGAGCAGTGCCTCGCGCGGCACGCGTACGCCGTCGAACCAGATCCGGCCGTTGTCCACGCCGTTGAGGCCCATCTTGCGGCCGTCGTCCTCGATCCGGACACCGGCGGCCACCTCGCCGTCGACACGGATCGGTACGACGAACGCGTGCACCCCCTGATGCTCGCCGCCCACCTCCAGCTGGGCGAAGACGACCGCGAGCTCGGCGTGCCTGGCCGCGTTGCCGATGTAGTCCTTGCGCGCCTGGTCCCCGCCGGTGGTGATGACGAACTCCTGGCTCTCGGCGTCGTACCGGGCCACCGTGCCGAGCGCCTGGACGTTGGAGCCGTGCCCGGTCTCCGTCATCGCGAAGCAGCCCATCAGCTTCCCGGTGATCAGATCCGGCAGGTAGGCCTCGTGGTGACGTTCCGTGCCCAGGTGCAGGATGGCGCCACCGAAGAGTCCGAACTGCACGCCGACCTTCACCAGCACCGACAGATCGCCGAAGGCGAGCGTCTCGAACGCGGCGATCGACGCGCCGATGTCGCCGCCACCGCCGTACTCCTTCGGGAAGCCCATGCCGGTCTGGCCTGTCGCCGCCATCTCGACGACGAGCTCGCGCACGCGCTCGCGGAACTCGTCGAAGCCGAGCTGCTCCGCTTCGTCGAGCACACCCGCGTACGTCGTCAGGTTGGTGCGGACCAGGCTGCGGATCTCGGCGTACTCGCCGTCGAGCAACTCGGCGAGAGCCGGGACGTCGATGGCGGGCTGCACATAGCCGCTCGGGGAGGCGTCGCTGTCGGTGACCATGTCGCCCTGCTACCCGGCGGTGGGCTGATCAAATCGGTGGCATGGTCCATCCGGCGGGGGAGGGGCGCCGCCCGGCGTCACGCGGGCAGGGGGTCGAAGGTCCAGGCGGGGAGACTGCGGGCGTGGGTGGCCGTGGTGAGGCGGTGGTGCTCTCCCAGGGTCTCCGTGAGGTCCGCCAGGGCGCGGGCCCGGATCGCCTCTCCTGCCTTGGCGGCTCCTGTGGCGTCGAGCTCCACGGCAAGCGCCGCGTGGGCCAGCAGCGTCTGGGGGTGGCGGGGCCCCAGGGCCGTCGCCGCGTCCCGTGCCGTGTCCCGGGCCAGCGGCAGGGACGCGTCGTGGCGGCCGTGTTGACCCAGGTCCGCGGCCAGGTTGTAGGCGATGCCGAGCGTCCAGGGGTGATGGGGGCCCAGGGCGGTCACGGCGGCCCTCAGCGCCTGCTCGTCCAGTGTCACCGCGCCCGGCGCGTCACCGCCCATGCGCAACGCGGCCGCGAGGTTGGTCAACACCCCCGCCGTGCAGGGGTGTTCGGGTCCGTACAGCGACCGGTGGCGGTTCGCGACGTCGTGGCACAGTGCCGTGCCGTCGTCGAGGTCGCCGTGCGAACGCTCCGCGGCCGCGAGGCTCGTCGCGGCCCGCAGCGCGAGGGGAGTGTGGGCCCCCAGGAGTTCGTCGGCGGCCTGACACACCTCCCGAAGCCGGGTCAGGGCCTCGCCCACGGCGTCGTTGCGCAGTTCACAGAGCGCCAAGTGGTGCTCCGCGCACAAGGTGGCGGGATTGTTGAAACCCAGCAGCTCACGGTGTCCGAGTGTGGCCTGAAGCTGCTGGGCGAGCGCGTTCTCGTAGTGGCCGAGCAGGCGAAGGCTCATCGCGTGCCGTGCCTGGGCGAGCAGGCTGCCCGCGTTCGGAGGCTCCGCGTGACTCTGGTGGCCCGCGACCGCCCGGCGGTCCAGGAGCAGGGCTTGGGAGTAGTGTCCGAGCAGCCGCAGCGAGTCGGCCACGCCGATGACCGCCTGGAGAGTGCGGGGGTGGCTCGGGCCGTGCAGGTCCTCATGCGCCCTGCACGCCGTGCGGGCCTGCTCCAAGGCGTCCTCGTAGCGGCCTAGGCCGCGCAGATCCGCGGCCACGTCACCCGTCGTCTCGATCGGGTCGGCGCCCTGCGAAAGTGCCGTCGCGCGTAGCCGCTCCTGCTCCTCACGGTCGGCGTCCAGCGCCCGGCCGTAGTGGCCGAGCGCCCTGAGCACCTCGCTGCGACGGGCCGCGAGGAGATGCGCCTGGGGCGGAGCGTCCTCGTCCGGTCGGCTGGTCCACGCGCGCTCGACGCGCTCGACGAGGGACAGCGCGGACCGCGATTCGCCGCGCAGGTGAAGGTAGCGCGCGCAGTTGAGGATCAGTCCCGAATCCTCCGCGAGGGCTTCGCCCGGCGTCGCCGACGGTTCCAGGTGCGGCACGATCTGGGCGTACTGGGGCCACACGCGGATGTTTTCCGGGTCGCGCGGGTCCGCGGCGGCCAGAGCGTGGCGCACCCGCCGCAGGAGCGTCGAACGGTAGCCGCCCGCGATGTCGTCGCGGACGACGCGGCGCACCAGTGGGTGCATGCGCAGGGTGGCGCTGGGTGTCTCGATCGTCTCGTCGCCGTCCTCGCTGGATTCCATGTCCGCCAGGGAGTGCGCCACGATGGTGCCGGCCATCTCCTGCCAGCGCAGCGAATCCAGGGACTGCCCGCGCAACGGTTCGGGAAGGCTGAGCCTGAGCAGGCCGAGCGGGGCCCCGCTGTCCGCGAACAGGACGCAGACGTGCAGGAGGTCCACGGCCTCGGGGGACGATTCACGCAGCCGCCTGAGGACGGTCGTCAGGGCGCGGGAGAACGTCGTGGGGTAATCGCCCGTGATGCGCAGGGGAGCCCTCTCCCACGAGGTGTCGCGCAGCCGGTCGAGGTAGTGCGGCACGGCGATGCGGGTGTGGTCGAGGTAGGCGAGCGCCTGGGCGATGGCCAGCGGATGGTCACCGAGTTCGTCGGCGAGCCGGTCGGCCTGGGACGACCTCATCCGGGGGATCCTGCGCCGGACCAGCCGGATGCTCTCCGCCCGGTCGAGCGGGAGCACCCGCATGGTCTCCACCTGATGCTCCGCCCAGTCGCTGTTCTGAGAGGTGATCAGTACGTGGCCCGGACCGTCGGGAAGGCAGTCGGCGATGTCGGCCGGTTCGTCGGCGCCGTCGAGGACGAGCAGCCAGCGGCCGTACGGGGTCCCACGGCGCAGGGCTCTGAGGACCGTGTCCATCCGGTCGTCGCCCTGGTCCACTCCGAGGGCCGCGGCGGCGTCCGCGAGCCCCTGGCGGAATGCCTCCCGCGTTCCGGCCGAGATCCACCACACCACGTCGTACTGAGCGGCGAACCGATGGGCGTACTCGGCGGCGAACTGCGTCTTGCCGATCGCCGGCATGCCGACCAGCGCGACCATGGCCGCGCCCGACGGAGCTTCGTCCAGCCAGTGCCGCAGCTGTGCGAGCTGGGCGCCCCTGCCGGTGAAGTGCGGATTGCGGCGCGGGATGTCGCCCCACACCGGTGGCGGCTCTGCTGGGTAACGAGGGGCGCTGGCACCGGTCTTGAGGCCGCCGAGGTCCGGGTCGATGCTGAGCCGCTGCAGGACGCGGCGCTCGTCGTCGTCCGCGTCGACGCCGAGCAGACGCGTGCTCGGCAGTACGGCGGCCAGGTGCGGGAACGCGCGGTCGGTGAGGGTGAACGCGGTGAGCCGATGGGTCGGCAGCGAGGGGGCGGCGGCACGCAGGGCCTGCGCCCAGCCGTCCTCGGTGTGGCCGCCTGCCAGCACGAACTCCTCACTGAGGAGCAGTACGTGGGCGCCGTCCACCACCAGGAGCGATCGCAGGGCCTCCTGCGGCGGCAGGCCGGCGGGCGGGTCCCAGCTCTGGATGACGGCATCGTGGCCGATGGTCTCGAGGCGGTGCCTGATCCACACCGCCCAGGGCCGGTCGGGACCCGCGTAACTGATGGTGAAACGGCCGGGGTCGGCGCCGGCGTGCGCTTCGGCCTCCACGGCGAGGGTCTCCTCCGCCGCGAGCATCTGATGCTCCAGCGCCTCGCACCGCTGCTCGGTCTCGACGGCCTGGCGCTGCGCCTGATCCAGGGCGCCTCGAAGCTGCGCGATCTCACCCAGGAGACGGTCCCGTTCCTCCAGTAATCGGTGATGAGCGGTATGCAGGGACTCCAACTCCCGTCTGCCTTCGTTCTGTTGGACACTGAATGACAACCGCAGCCGCTGCTTCTCCGCGTCCATCTCGGCGATGCGGCGCTTCTTCTCCACCAGCACCTCTGACAGCGCCTCGACGCTGGCCTCGGCGGACTGGAGCTGCCGGTCGGCTTCCAGCAGCTGATCCTTGAGGACCTGCAACTCGTAGCCCAACTTGTTCGTGGCCTTCAGCGCGGCCCGCTGCAGGACCGTCACCTGCTCGGTGGCCTGCACGGAGACCGGCCGCCCCAGGGCCTGGGCGGCATCCGTGAGCAGCCGTTCGATGAACTCCGCCGGGGCGACCGCCGTGCCGTTGAGGTAACGGGAGACCGTGCCGGGGTCGTAGTGCGCACGGACCGCATAGCGGCGGACGGATATCCGCAGGCCGACGAAGAGGCTGCGCAGGGCCTGGGCCAACTCGCGGCATTCGTGGGCCACATGGGGCGGTATGGGCTTCAGGACGCTTGTGCCTGACTCCTCCTGCCACAGCATCGGCGCGAGCTCGTCGCGTGCCACGCTCTCGGGTTGCTCCGCCAGTTCGCCCACGCGCCCGCCCCCGTCGAATTCGCGCCGCGTTGGAACGACTCGCAACGCGTGCGTACCCCCGCAACACCTGGTCCGCCGAGCAGAGTGAAAGCACCCGGCAACGATGCCGAACTCACCAAAGGGACTTTTAGAATGCCACGTTCGAGCCGCAAGAGCCCGGTCCAGGAAGAGATCCGTGTGCGTCCCGTTCTCGCGCTGGTCGGCGCGGCCGTGTCAGGAGCGGTGGGTGCCGTACTGGCGTGGTTGTTGGAAGCGATTCCCTGGCCGTGACGGCCGGGCGGCCGGGCGGTCGGTCCGGCGCCGTCCGCGGGGGGCGGCGCCGGCACGGCTCACCAGGTCTTGCCCGCCTGCTCCCGGATCGTGCGGTTGATCCGGTTGAAGAAATTGGTCAGCGCGATCTCCAGGGTGAGCGCGCCCAGTTGCTCCTCGCTGAAGTGGTCGGCGGCGGCGTCCCAGATCTCGTCGGTCACGCCCGGTGCGTCGTCCTGGAGCCGGGTTGCGGCCTCGGTCAGGGCGAGGGCCGCACGCTCCTCATCGGTGTAGAGGGGCGTCTCGCGCCACGCGACCACGTTGTGCAGCCGCTCCTCCGTCTCACCGGCCTTCTGTGCCGCCTTGATCGAGGCGAAGACGCAGGGGCTGCAGCCGTTGATCTGGCTGGTGCGCAGGTGGACCAGGGACAGCAGGCGACTGTCGACGCCCCCGGAGTGAATCGCCTTGTAGAGGTGCTGGATTGCCGTGGTCACGTCGGGATTGGCGGCGCTGGTCATGCGTGCTTCCATCGGGGTCTGGCTCCTTGATCGGGTGCGTCGAGTTCATCGAGTGCATCGGGTCGGTCGGGCATGGGGAATCGGGGGCGTCGGCTACGTCGGTTACTTGCGCGCCTTCTGGCCCGTCATCACCCATGACGGAGCAGAACCGAGGAAGGTAACAACATGTCCGACACCCGCCCGACGGACCCGATGGCCGAGGCGTTCGAAGCCCAACGTGACCGGCTGCGCGCGGTCGCCACCCGCATGCTCGGATCGCACGCCGACGCCGAGGACGTGGTCCAGGAGGCCTGGCTGCGCCTCTCCCGGCAGGATGCGACGACCATCCACAACCTCGGCGGCTGGCTGACCACGGTGGTCGGCCGGATCAGCCTCGATGTCCTGCGATCGCGTCAGGCCCGCCCGGAGGCGTCCTACGACGACGGTCTGTCCGAGCTCGTGGTGACGCTCGACGAAAGTCCCGCTCCCGAGGACGACGCGGTGCTCGCTGATTCGGTCGGGCTCGCGCTGCTCGTCGTACTGGAGTCGCTCGGGCCGAGCGAGCGGCTGGCGTTCGTGCTGCACGACCTGTTCGCGGTGCCGTTCGACGAGATCGGCCAAATTCTCGGCAAGTCGACCGCCGCCGCCAAGATGCTCGCCAGTCGCGCCCGCAGGAAGGTGCGGGCGACGGAGCGGCCGACCGGCGCCGGGCCGGAGCAGCGGGAGGTGGTCCAGGCCTTCCTCGCGGCGGCTCGGCGCGGCGACTTCGAGGGGTTGCTGCGGGTACTGGACCCCGAGGTGAAACTGACCGTCGACACCCCGTCCGGCGTGGTCGTCACCCTGGGAGCCACCCAGATCGCGGCAGGCGCGAAACTGTCGGCCGGCGCGGCCGCACAGGGACGGGCGGTGCTCGTCAACGGCCGCCCGGGGGTCATGGCGTGGCGCGCGGACGGCACCCCGCTCTCGGTCCTCGCGTTCACCGTCGTCGACGGCCGGATCACCGACATCACGGTGGTGGTCGACCCGGCCAAGCTCGCGCTGATGGATCTGCCCGATGTTCCACCGCACGGTCGCCGTGCCTGAGATGGGCGAAGGCTCCTTCCTGTGCATCAGAATCCTGTGAACTCGAGCGGGGCGGGAACGAGCGCCACTGGGAAATGGTCTTCGGGTACCTCTGCGATGGCGTACGGTGGGGTTTACCGACGCGGGGTGGAGCAGCTCGGTAGCTCGCTGGGCTCATAACCCAGAGGTCGCAGGTTCAAATCCTGTCCCCGCTACCACCCGACAGGGCC
>NZ_JBHUZJ010000116.1:0-22234 GCF_042667685.1 Streptomyces sp. NPDC057302
CTCAAACGCCGGACGGGCTGGACTCTCAGCCCGTCCGGCGTTTGAGGACGAACTCGGCGAAGCCGGTGATGACGGTACGCACAAGGCCCTCGCGCCGAGCGGGTTTTCGGGAAGGGGCGGGGTTGGGGACTAAAGCTCTGCGAGGTCCACAGCCAGGGCCATCGCCCGATACCCCGCATCATTCGGATGCAGATGATCCCCACTGTCGAACCGCGGAGCAATCCGCTCCCCATCAGCCGGATCGGCAAGCGCCTTGTCGAAGTCGACGAACGAGTCGTACTCCCCCGACGTCCGCACCCACGCATTGAACTCATCACTCACAGCCGCAGCCCGCACCCCATAGTGATCAGAACCCCCCAGCGGCAACAAAGTAGCCCCCACCACCCGCACCCCCTTCGCCTTGGCGGCCCGGATCAACTTCCGGTGCCCCGCGATAAGTTCATCCGCACTCACCTTCGGCGCAGGCTTATACGTAGGCGTATCGCTCTCGCTGAACCCGATGTCGTTCAGCCCCTCAAGAACCACCACCGTCCCCACCCCCGGCAGCTCCAACGCATCCCGCCCGAAGCGAGCCGTACCCCGCTCCCCGTACCAGGCCGAGTCGTTGAGGACGAGGTTCCCGCCGATCCCCGCGTTCAGCACGGGCCGAGGCGTCCCCGCCTTCGCAAGGCGCTCGGCGAGCGCGTCGGACCAGCGGCGGTTCTGGTCCGTGGAGGAGGCGAAGCCGTCGGTGATGGAGTCACCGAAGAGGACGACGCCACCACCCTGGCGCGACTTCCTGCCCGCGACGTCCACGCCCGACAGGTAGTACCAGGACTCCGACGACTCCCCGAACGCCCCCGCCCCGGCATCCCCGACATGATCCCCGTCCGCCCGGTAACTCGTCGCGAACGACTGCGCGTGGAACGTCGCGGGCCCGGTCGTACGGGCAAGATGCAGCGTCACGGTCACCGACTCGAACGAGTCGAGCCTCAACCCGGCCTCGTCGCTGGACAGTTGGCCGTGTGCCGGGATCGAGACCGACCCCCTCCCCCCGAACGTGAGGCGCCGCACCGATCCCTCCTCCACCGCCGCCCCCTTCTTCGTACGCGCGATGGTCGCCCCGGCGACATGCAGCGGCGACGTCCCGTACGCGTTGGAGAGCCGGATGCGGGCCCGCTCCCCGCCCTCCGTGACGCGCACGACCTGGCGCAGGGTCTGGCCGGAGAAGCCGTCCTCCGACCAGTTGGCCTTGAACCCGGTGCTGGCCCGCTGTGGCGACGCGGCCCAGGCAGCGGTCCAGGCGGGCCCGGACGGCCGGGAGCCCGAGCCCGCCCCCGACCCGGACCCCGACCCCGACCCCGAGGCGTGCGCCGCCGTCACGGCCAGACCCGCGGTCAGCGCGAGCGCGGTAGCAGTGGCGACAGCAGAGTTGCGAGTACGCGAAAGCATGGGAATCTCCGATGAGTTGAAGGCGGTGAAAGGAGGGCCGACGCGTCCGTGAACCGGACTCCTCCAAGATCCGCCCCCGCAACCCCCCGATCAACGGCGATCCATGAAACGATTGCCACGCTCAGACTTATAGATGCAGGTCAGGCAAGGTCAGAGACGGACGGGGTGGCTGCGAGGCATGGAACGCCAAGAGCTGGAGACCTTCCTGACCCTCGCCGAAGAGCTCCACTTCGGCCGCACCGCCGAGCGACTCCTCCTCTCCCAGGCCCGCGTCAGCCAGACCGTGAAGAGGCTGGAGCGCAAGATCGGCGCCCCCCTCTTCGAGCGCACCAGCCGCAGGGTGGAGATGTCCCCGCTCGGCCGCCAGCTCTACGACGACCTCGCCCCCCTGCACCTGCGCATGGAAGCCGCCGTCGCCCGCGCCAAGGACACGGCACGCGGCGTCGACGGCGAGTTGACCGTGGCCTTCCTCGGGTCCGGCGCCGGCACGCTGACCTCCGCGATCCTGGCCACCTTCCGCGAGCGCTGCCCCGGCTGCGACGTCCGGATGCGCGAGACCCAGTACGGCGACCCGCTCGGCGCGCTGCGCAGCGGTGACGCCGACGCGCTGTTCACCTGCCTGCCCGTCGAGGAGCCCGACCTCACCGTCGGGCCCGTCGTCATCAACGAACCCCGCATGCTCGCCGTGCCGCTCGGCCACCGGTTCGCCGCGCGCGACAGCGTGTCCCTCGAAGAGCTCGCGGGGGAGACCTTCTTCGGCGTCGTGAACGGCGCGCCCGCCTACTGGTGGGACTTCCACATCCCGCCCCGCACCCCCAGCGGCCTGCCGATCCGCCGCGGCCGGTCCGTCGCCGGGTTCCAGGAGCTGATGACGCTGGTCGGCACGGGACAGGGGGTGTCGCCGGTCGTCGCCTCCGTGGAGAAGTACTACGCACGGCCCGACATCACCTTCGTACCCCTGACGGACGTCCCCTCGGCCGACGTAGCGCTGATCTGGCGCACGGCCGCCGCGGGCACCCCGCGCCTGGAGGCCTTCGTCCGCGCGGTGCGCGACACGGTCACCGCGAACGGCGGGCCCGCCGCGTTCTAGGCGCGCCCCCATCGCTCCGGGCCCCGCGCGGTAGCAGGATGCCGTGCGTGACCGCTGCTCTGACGTACTCCGCCGCCTTCATCACCTTCTTCTCCGTCGTCGGCCCGCCCAAGGTGCTGCTCGCCTTCGGCGGCCTCGCGCAGAACCATCCGGTCCGCGAGCTGCGGATGATCGCCCTCGTCTCGTCGGGGGCCGCCGTCGTGGTGGGCCTGATCGCGGGCTTCACCGCGCCATGGCTGCTTGAGCTCTTCCATATCTCCACGCCCGCGCTCCAGCTCGCGGGCGGCGTCATCTTCTTCATCTACGCCGTGGGCCTCGTCCTCGGGGTCCACCTCGGCTCGGACCGCGCGAACCTGGACGCGCCCGATCTCGTCAGCGGCGTACGCGAACTGCTCATGCCGTACATCGTGAGTCCGCTCGCCATGACCGCCGTACTGATCGAGGCGGCGGCCCGCGACACCTGGACGTGGCGTTCCACCGTCGTGGGTGCGTACGTCGCCGTGGTCGCCCTGGATCTGGTCTGCGTGGTCCTGCTCGCGCGCGTCCTGCGCGGCACGCACCACGCCACGATCGAGCTCTTCGGCAGGCTGCTGGGCCTGCTGCTCGCCGCGGTCGGCGTCGACCTCGTCCTCGACGGCCTAGCGGCCCTCGGCGTGCCCGGCCTCGAACGCGGCTGACGTGACGGCACGGCTCAGGGCGTGACCACGGCGAACGACGGGTCCGGCTTCGTCACCAGCGCGAACAGCCGCCCGAGCAGCGCCGGATCGCCCTCCGCCGTGACCCCGTCCAGGCCCTTCCCGGCCAGGACGCCGAGCAGCTGCGGCCTGGTCAGGGTCAGCGTGAGGCCCGCGCCGGTGGCCTGGGACTCGCGGTGGGTGAGGGCGCCGTTGTGCAGGGTCAGGCGGTGGCGGCGGCTCGTGTCGGTGAGGACGAGGTCGATGGTGAAGCTCTCCTCCTGGGCGCAGGCGCGGGGGCCGTCGATGCTGACCGCGATCGAGTCGATCAGCTGCTCGGTGGTGAGCGCCGTCGCCATCTGGTGGGACATGTCCAGGTGGACCCGGCCCGTGCCCTGGCGGAGTTCGAGCGCGGCGGTCAGATAGAAGTTGCGCCAGGGCCCGTTCTCGGCGCCCTGCCCGAGCCGGTCGTAGACGCCCGCCAGCGCCTCCTTCGCCGCAGCGTTTCCGGGGGCGGCGAACACGACGTGGTTGAGGAGCGTCGCGGCGAACCGCAGGTCACCCGCGTCCGCGTACGCCCGCGCCTTGGCCAGTGCCTCGTCCGCGCCGCCCGCCAACTCGACGTAACGCCGGGCGAGTTGCACCGGCGGGTGCTCCCAGAGGTGCGCCGGGTTGCCGTCGAACCAGCCCAGGTAGCGCTGGTAGACCGCCTTCACGTTGTGGCTGACCGAGCCGTAGTAGCCGCGCGCGTGCCAGGCCTTCTCCAGGGCCGGGGGCAGTGGGAAGTTCTCGGCGATCTCCGGGCCCGTCAAGCCCTGGTTGAGCAGGCGCAGCGTCTGGTCGTGCAAGTAGGCGTACAGGTCGCGCTGTTCGGCCAGGAACGTGACGACGTTCTCGTGGCCCCACGTCGGCCAGTGGTGCGAGGCGAACGCGACGTCGTACGTCCCGTCGAAGAAGGTGATGGCCTCGTCCAGATAGCGCGACCAGACGCGGGCGTCGCGGACGACCGCGCCGCGCAGGGTCAGGATGTTGTGCATGGTGTGCGTGGCGTTCTCGGCCAGGCACAGCGCGCGGCGGTCGGGGAAGGAGAAGTTCATCTCGGCGGGTGCCTCGGTGCCGGGCGTCAGCTGGAAGACCATGCGTACGCCGTCGATCACCTCCTCCTGGCCGGTGCGGGTGACGTCCACTGTGGGTGGGATGAGCGTGACGGTGCCGGTCGACGTCGTCATGCCGAGGCCCGCGCCGACCTGCCCTGCCGGGCCCTTGGGGAGGCTGTCGCCGTACATGAAGACGGCTCGCCGCGTCATCGCGGGACCGGCGTAGACGTTCTCGCTGACCGCGTGTTCGAGGAAGCCGTCGGGCGCGACGATCGGGATGTCCTTGCCGCTGCCGTGCGGCAGGACGCCGCGCGCGCCGCCGAAGTGGTCGCCGTGCGAGTGCGTGTAGACGAGGCCGGTGACGCGGCGGTCCCCGCGGTGCTCGCGGTACAGGGCGAGGGCCGCCGCCGCGCACTCGGCGGAGATCAGCGGGTCGATGACGATGACGCCCTGCTCGCCCTCGACGAGCGTCATGTTGGACAGGTCGAGGCCCCTGACCTGGTAGATCCCCTCGGTGACCTCGTAGAGCCCCTGGCGCGCGCAGAGCTGGGCCTGGCGCCACAGGCTCGGGTGCACGGTGTCGGGGCACTCGCCGTCGAGGAAGCCGTACGCGTCGTTGTCCCAGACGACCCGGCCGTCGTCCGCCTTCACCACGGCGGGTACGAGGGCGCCGATGAACCCGCGGTCCGCGTTCTCGAAGTCGGTGGTGTCGTCGAAGGGCAGGTCGCTGGTGGGGACGCTCACGGCGCGGTTCCGTTCGACGGGGAGGCGGGGGCGGATGTGTCCACCTTGCGTGGTTGCTCCTCGATCAGCATGTCGGGCCGCCCCGTCACCAACAGCCAGGCGGACAGGGCCGCCACGCACAGCACGGGCAGCAGGTCCAGGTCCGGTACGACGACGGCTGCCGTGAACAGGCTCAGCCAGCCCTGCCGCGTCGTCGCGAGCAGGACGCCGAGGATGGCGCAGGCGATCGCCAGGGCGGGCGGCACCGCGTCCACGAGTGCGTGCGCGAACATGCCGAGGGCCACGCCCACGAAGACGGCAGGGAAGATCCGCCCGCCCCGGAAGCCGCAGGTGGCGGCCACGCACAGCGCGAGCAGCTTGACCACGGCGAGCAGCAGGAGGTTGCCCGCGTCGTGGTCGGAGGCGTGGGCGGTGAGCTCCTTCATCTCGTCCAGGCCCTTGAAGAGCGTGAGATGGCCGCCGAGCGCACCCAGGGCGCCCAGCACGAGACCGCCCACGGTGAGCATGAGCACCGGGTGGCCGAGCTGGTGGAAGACCCGGTGGAGGTGCGGGAAGGCGTACACGGCACCGAGGCCGACGACCGCCGCCGCCGAGCTGACGACCATCGCGGAGAGCACGTCGCCCCAGTGCGGGCCGCCGTACGCGGGGACGTCGATCTGGAAGGTGGGGTGCGCGATGAGCACCGTGGTCAGCGCCCCCGCGCCCGCCGCGACCAGCGGCGCGAAGAGGCGGTCCCAGAGCGGACGCGGGTCCGGCGGCCCCGTCACGGTCTCGGAGAGGATGAGCGCCGCCGCGACCGGCGTACCGAACAGGGCGCCGATGGTCCCCGCGGCGGCGAGGGCGATCCAGTCGGCGGCGGGCGTGCGGGGCATGGCCTTCATGCCGAGCGTGTAGGCGAGGGCGATGTTGATGGCCGTGATCGGGTTCTCCGGGCCGAGGCTGACCCCGCCCGCGAGCCCCACGATGACGGCGAGCGCGATGCCGGGCAGCATCCGCAGGGGCAGCGGCGGATCGACGAGGCCGAGCGTCGCGGGGTCGGGCCCGGCGTGCCCCGGCACCTTCCACACGATCAGCCCGACGACGAAACCCACCACGGTGAGCATGCCGATGATCCACCCGGCCGAGGTCCCCGAGACCCCGACCGCGTCCGGCAGCGCGTCCCACAGCAGATCCTGCAACCGCTCGGCCACCAGGCTGAGCAGCAGCAGGATCAAACTCGACCCGACGCCGACCAGCAGCGCGGGCAACACGAACGGGAGCAGGGCGCGGGCCTGCGGGGGCACGGTCACCAGGTCGCCCCTGTCCCGCGTCCTGTCAGGGCCCTGCGGGCGGCGGAGGGGTCCGGCCGGCGCCTCCGGAGCCTTCCGCGAACGGGCCGGGCCCGGACGCGGTGTCCCTGGCGCCCCAGCCGCCACGGCCCGCGTGGTGGTCCGGGTGGTCCGGGTGGTGGTCCGAACGGTCCGTGCAGAGCGCCCAGATGACGAAGACGCCGATCGCGATCGAGATCAGCGCCCAGACCGGCTGGTAGGGCAGCCACAGGAAGTGCACGACGATGGCGAGCGCGGCGAGCGCGACACCGCACGCCTTGCCCCAGGTCGCGCCCTTGAGGATGCCGTAGCCGACGACGACGAGCAGGATGCCCAGGATCAGGTGGATCCAGCCCCACGTGGTCAGGTTGAACTTGTAGACGTAGTCGCCGATGCGCGTGTAGACGTCGTCCTTCGCGATACCGGCGATGCCTTCGAGGATGCCGAGGATGCCGTAGACCAGCATCAGGACACCCGCGAACATCGTTCCGCCGGACGCCCAGGGGCTCTCGCCCCGGGGGCTGCTCGTGTTGCTGGCCATGGTGGGGCCACCCCTCTTTCTGTCAGGAACCACGAGCGTGTGACGGGCCCGGGTGGGCGGCGAGCGGGCAGGGGCCATTCGAGTGACCGCCGACGCCCGGCCTAGCAGGGGTATTCGGGCGGCGCCTTCGTGTCGCACTCGAACCAGGCGGTCTTCCCGCCGCCGTGGCCACCGGCGCCGTCGGTCCTGGGATCGACGCCCCAGCGGTCGGTGACCGCCGCGACGATGAGCAGCCCGCGTCCGCCCTCGGCCAGCTCCTCGCCGTCCCCCTCCTCCGGGAGCCGGGGACACCGGTCCGCGATCTCCACCCGCAGGCCCTGCGGCCGGCGCAGGATGAGGAGTTCGCAGTGGCGGTCCGGCACATGACGTACGACGTTCGTGACGAGCTCGGTGAGGGCCAGCTCGGCGGAGTCGCGCAGCTCGCCCATGCCCCAACTCCCCAGGTAGGCCCGCAGGATGAACCGCAGATGCCGGGCCGAGTGCTCACCCAGAGTGAGGCTCATCCGGTACGTCCCGCGAACGGGGAGGGGCGGTGGGGGAGTTACGTGATTCATGCCACCAGCGTGGAGTGTGCTGGTTACTCTGGGCTACGGCGTGAGAGCAACGCTACGGAGCGTTATTTGAGCCTGGGGGTGACCGTCCCATGGTCCGCATCAACGAACTCGATCCCAGCGCGTCCCCGCTGGACTACTACGGCTCGGAGCTGCGCCGCTTGCGGGAGGCCGCGGGCCTCAAGCAGGCGCAGCTGGGGGGAATCATCTTCTGTACGGGGTCACTGGTGGGCCAGATCGAGACGGCGAAGAAGGTGCCGACGAGGGATTTCTCCGAGCGGGTGGATGCGGCGCTGGGGACTGATGGGGTGTTCTCGCGGTTGGTGGGGCTGGTGTTGAAGAGTCAGCTGCCGCATTGGTTCCAGGCGTACGCGGAGATGGAGGCGCGGGCTACGTTCATCTCCACGTTCCAGTGCCAGTTGGTGTACGGGCTGTTGCAGACTCAGGGGTACGCGCGGGCGCTGCTCGGAGTGGACCAGCCGAACAAAGCCGACGAACTGGTCGCGGCCCGGATGGAGCGCCAGCGCATTCTGAAGCGGGATCATCCGCCCGCGCTATGGGTAGTCCTGGGCGAGGCGGTGCTGCACCAGGAGGTCGGCGACCGGGATGTCATGCGAAACCAACTGGCCCGCCTGTTGGAGTTCAGCGACCACCCATGGGTGCAGGTGCAGGTGCTTCCGTTTTCGGTCGGCCAGCACACCGGCATGATGGGGGCGTTCAATCTCCTTCGCTTTGAGGATGACCCGGACCTCTTCTATGCAGAGGGCTACGACTCAGGTCACATGACCGCCAATTCGCAAGTGATCAGGGAGCGTTCGGTCGGCTACGCTCGCTTGCAAAGCTGTGCCCTCTCGACGGACGGCTCGGCGGAACTGATCGCTCGTGTGATGGAGGAACGCTATGGGCACCGCACAGCACCTGACGGGCGCACAGTGGCGTAAGTCGTCCTACAGCGGGACCAGCGGCGGCGACTGCATCGAATGCGCCCCCCTAAACGGCGCAACGTGGCGTAAGTCGACGTACAGCGGCGGCACCGGCGGCGAATGCATCGAGTTCGCCCAAGCCCCGTGCAACGGATCCGTTGCCGTACGCGACAGCAAGAACCCCGAAGGCCCCGCCTTCACCACCACACCCCGCGCCTTCGCGACCTTCGTCGAGGCCGCGGCCGGCGGCACGCTGCTCAAGTCCTAGGACACTAGGCCGCGTCGGCGACAGCCTTGGTGATCTCCGCGGCGATGCGGCGGATGCCCGGCGAACGGACCGGGCAGGGCCGGGACTTGGGCGTGGTCGGCGCGAGGCAGAAATGCAGGGGATCGTCACCGCGGTGCAGAGCCGTGCGCCCGGCGCCCGGGTCCGTGCAGTACGCCGGGTTCTTCGTCTCGTACGCCGTGCACGGCAGCTTCTCCACCCAGGTCTGCCGGGCCGACGCCGGGGCGACCGCGCGGCCCGCATCGGCAAGGACCCCGCCGGAGGCCCGCGCTTGCGCCTCATAGATGCCGTTGACCCGGCGCACGCGGTCCGGCGTCATGGGGTCGGGACCCTGCGTGACCCACACGATGCGCGGCCGGTCCGCCCCGGCCCCCGCACCCTGGATCTGCGAGGTCAGCGCCTTCGCGTCGGCGGCGTACCGGTCGAAGTACTTCTGCTGGCCCTTGTCGTACGTGATGCCGTCCATGCACGGCGTGTAGCCCCACGCGTTGCCCCAGAACTGGAGCACCACATAGTCGGGCCGGTGCTCGCGGACCAGCGCGGCGGCCTTGTCCTTGTCGGGGACGAGGGAGTCGTCGCCGGTGCCGTCGAGGTAGTCGCAGAGGGTGGTGCCGGAGTAAGGCGCGCTGGTGTAGCGGGCGTTGAGCTGATCCTTCAGGAGCCCGCCGAGGACGTCCTGGTTCTCCATCGCGAGGGAGTCCCCGAGATAGAGCACGGTCGGGGCCTTGGCCCGTGGCTTCTCGGCGACGCGCTGACGTGTCGTAGAGGAGGGGGAGGGGGAGGACGGGTCCGGGGGCGCGGAGGGCTTGGCCCGTGCGCTGCCGGAGGCGGCCGGGGCCTTGGGGACGGTCTCCGGGGCACTCTCATCCCCGGAGGATCCGGGGTCACCGCACGCTCCAAGGAGCAGCACAGCGGCGAGCACCCCACCGATCCACGGCTTGCGCATACGCCAACTCCCGTTCAGGCGGCCGAAAGAGCCCCTTAGGCAAGCACAGTCGCACGCGCGTGAGAAGACGGCGGGTGGCGCTTTCGGCCCCCCGCATTACCCCGGACGTAATCGACCCCCTGCGGCAGCCACGGCAAGCTCAAGTCATCGAAGCAAGCAGCCCGATGACCAAGCCGCAGGAGGCACACGCCATGTCCGCACACGACACCTCCGCACACGACACGTCCGCGTACGAGACCGCCGTCGCCCGCTACTTCGAGGCCTGGAACGCCGAGGGAGCCGATGACCTGGCCAAGGCCGTGGCCGCCGCCTGGAGCGAGGACGGCAGCTACACCGACCCCCTGGCCGACGTCTCCGGGCACGAAGCCCTCGCCGCCGTGATCACGGGAGCCCACGAGCAGTTCCCGGGCTTCGAGTTCCGCCGGACCGGGGCGGTGGACGGCCACCACCACATCGCGCGCTTCGGCTGGGAGCTGGTGTCGCTCGCGGACGGTTCGGCTCCGGTCGCGGGCTCCGACGTCGTCACGCTCGCCGACGACGGCCGTATCCGCACGGTGCACGGATTCCTGGACCGGGTGCCGCAGGCCTGAGAGGGCGGCCGTATTTCCGCCCCTGTAAACGCAGTTCGCCCTGCGAGCCATATCGGCTCACAGGGCGAACTGCATTCGGGTTCGGGCTCAGCGCGCCACGTACTGCGTGAGGATCGCCTGCACCTCGTAGATGTCGACGCCCTTGGTGAAGGTCTTCTGGATCGGCTCGGGGGTTCCGGAGATCCAGATCTTGAGCTCGGCGTCGAGATCGAAGTGCCCGGCCGTCTCCACCGAGAAGTGCGTGATGCTGCGGTAGGGGACCGAGTGGTACTCGACCTTCTTGCCGGTTATCCCCTGCTTGTCGACGAGGACGAGACGGCGGTCGGTGAACAGCATGGTGTCGCGGATCAGCAGGAACGCCGCCTGCACCTGCTCACCGTGGCCCAGCAGACGCGCGTAGTCCTGCTGCGCGGTCATCGGATCGATCGTGTGCGCGTTGCCGAACAGTGCCATGAGAGACCCCCATTGTTGAACCCGTAGGAACTTCCGACTGTAACGCGTGCTTTACCGCGACCTAGTTGGAGAAATACAGGTACTTCCACGCCCCGTGCGTAGTCGTGTTCACGCTGTCACCGGACGAACCATTGACGTACGTGGACCGCATCCGCGCCTTGATGCCGGACTGTCCCGGCCCTTCCAGAGTGACGGCCGACTTTCCGTTTGTGCCGATCGGGAAATACTCGGAGTCGGCGGAGTGCCAGCTGCCGCCCGAGTGGACCTGGAGGTCGAAGCGCTGCTTGCGGCCCTTGTA
Source organism: Streptomyces sp. NPDC057302 (assembly GCF_042667685.1). NCBI lineage: Bacteria > Bacillati > Actinomycetota > Actinomycetes > Kitasatosporales > Streptomycetaceae > Streptomyces > Streptomyces sp. NPDC057302. The sequence continues at coordinate 10,932 of NZ_JBHUZJ010000116.1, forward strand.
GTAGCTCATGGTCGTCGTGAGCAGCGGGTCGCCGTTCTTGTGGAACCAGTAGTACGACGTCGAGCCGATCCTGGCCTTCTTGTAGTGCTTGGAGACGGCGGTGGAGATCTTGACCTTGGCGTACGCCGTGGACTTCACCGACTTGGCGGCGGTGCGGGCGTCGCCCTTGTAGACCGCGGTGACGGTGGTGTCCCGGCCCATGTCCACCGTGGCGGAGAGGTTGCCGCTGGAGTTGACCTTCCCGGTCTTGACCAGCTTGTTCGGCTTGTCGCCGCCGAAGGGGTTCGCCCAGATCTCGACCGTGCGGTTCTTGTACGTCGAGCCGAGGTGCGCGGTGAAGGAGACGTCGGCGCCGTGGCTGTAGACGTTGCCGTTCTTGTTCAGCGTCAGCTTCGGCTTCGTACGGGAGACGTCGACCTTGTCGGACGCGGTGACCGTCGTGTGCTCGGCGTCGCCCGCGTAGGTGACGCGGTACGTGACGGAGCCGCCCGCGGGAGGAGTGTCGGTGAAGCTGTACGAGCCGTCCGCCTTGACCGTGGCGGCGGCCAGGGCCTTGCCGTCGGGGCTCTCCACGTCGGTACGGCTGACCTGGAGCTTGACCCCGGCGGGCAGCGGAACCGTCGACGTCAGCTTCCCCGTGACGGTGAGCTTCTTGGCGCGGGGGGCGGAAGAGGGGGCCTTGACGGTCAGGCTCGGGGCGTTGAGAGCCGGGTCGGAGAGCGCCTTGAGGGTGTAGCCGTTGCCCGCTCCGACGAGCGCGAAGATCCGCGAGGAGTCAGGGGCCCACGTGAGAGCAGCCGCACCGGCTGTACCGGACGTGCCGGTGGTGTACGTACGGATCGGCTGGGCGGCGTTGGGCCGGTGGACCGCGACCTTCGTGCCGTCGACCTTGGCGACGAGCCCGTTCGGCGCGATGTCGGCGCGCTGCCCGGCCGGGTAGGCGCCCGCCGCGGTGAACTTCCCGTCCGCGTAGGCGTCCCGCTGGGCGCCGTTGACCAGGACCTGGGGAGCGCCGGGCACGAGGTCGATGTCGTCGATGCCGTCGTTCAGGGAGTAGTCGCCCTGGTAGTAGGCGGTGAGCTGGGGCGTGGCGGCGGAGACGTCGACGACGGCCATCGAGTCCGACGACAGACCGGTCTGGCCGACGGCGAGGAGGCCGGGCGACGACGGGTCGGTGTCGAGGAGCGCCGGACCGTGGATCCCGGGATGCGCCTGCGGGAACAGCCCGAGCGTCACGGCGCCGGCCCCGCTCGGCGGATCCACCTCGGGGTCGCCCTCCGGGTCCCCCTGCGGGTCGAGCGAACCGAGGTCGCCGTCCCACTGGTCGCCGTACGTGAACCAGACCTTGCCGGAGGCGAAGGCGATGTGGCTCGGGCCCCTGTCGGTGTCGACGGCGTAGCGGGCCTTGACGTCGAGCGTGGCCGCGTCGAGGGCCACGATCTCGTGGCTGCCCTCGGCCGCCGCGTACAGGGTGGAGCCGTCGTCGGACAGCGCGAGACCGGAGACCCCGCTGATGCCGCTCACCGAGTCGACGAGGGCGCCGGTGTAGTCGGCGGCAAGGATCTTCCCGCCGGTGCGGTCACCGACGAACACCCGCTTGAGGGTGCTGTTCGCGACGATGCCGCCGGGTGAGGCGACGGATGCGGCGGGTGCGGCTGCTGAGGCGGTTTCCGCGGTGGCGACGCTCAGGGCCGCCGAACTGAAGAGGACCGCGAGAGCTGTCGCGGTCGAAAGGGTGCGCGTACGCACAGTGTTGTACCCCCACGAAGAATCCCGGTGGATGGCCGGGAGATGAGAGCGCCGCGCAACACCCGGACGTGACCGCGCAGATGCGGTGACGCGCGGGGCGCGGCTGCTGAGGCGCAGCGTATGGCATGGCAGGGACAATTGGGGAGGGGATTTCACAGATCACGGAGAAGGCGGATAAGGGGGGTCGAGATGTCCGATGACCTGCGGTGCAGACTCGGGGAGCGGCGCGAGGGGCAGGAACTGGAGCGGATGCGGGGCGCTGCCGCCGAGGTGCTCACGGCGCGTGGGCCGGGGTCCGGTGAGGTGCAGCCGGACGTACCCGTCGGGGTTCTGGACGCCGTACGCGGGTTCTGGAGCATGTCCGCCGAGCCCGTCGCGACACTGGGCAGCGAGGCTTCGGCTTCGGCTTCGGCTTCGGGGGAGCATCTCGCTTCGTGGGTGGAGGAGCTCCTGGCGAGGCACGGCTTCCACGCCCACACCCACGCTACGGCCTTCCTGCTCACCGGCCTCGGCCTCATGCCGTGGATCGAGTTCCGGATGCCGCGTCCCGGCTGGTTCGCGTCGATCCGCCGCGCCAAGGACCCCGCGTGGGTCTTCCTCAGGAGCGACTTCGGCGCGGTGGCGGCGGTGAGCGAGCAGGAGTACCGGTACGAGTTCTTCGTCGCGCACCTGGCGTGAGTGTGCCGGGGCCGTGTGCCGGGGCCGGGGGGCGGGCGGGGTCGATGCGATGATCACGTGACCGGAGCCTGCGCCAGAGCCAGGTCATCTCAGCACATGCCACTGACGGGCCCAGCCCGTGTGCGCGCGACGGCGCTAACATCGCTACCGGGGAGCGCTCCCCACTTGACCATTGGGCAGGGAAGTCCGGCAGGGAAGTGATGATGACCGGCGAAGGCGACTCACCGCGGGCGACGCCCCCACGGCGGCGCGATGCGCGACGCAACTGGGATCTCCTGGTGGAGGCGGCCCGCGAGGTGTTCGCGGAGCAGGGTCTCGAAGCGCCGCTGGACGTGATCGCCCGCCGGGCGGGCGTGGGGAACGCGACGCTCTACCGGAACTTCCCCACCCGCGCGGCCCTGATCGACGCCGTCTTCCACGACCTCCTGACGGGCACGATGGCCGTCGGCGAGGAGGCCCGCGCGGCTCCGGACGCCTGGGCGGCGCTGCACGACTACCTGCGGGCGGTCTTCGTCACCCTGGCCGCCGACCGCGGCACCAACGACCTCATGACCACCCACCTGGAGGGCATCGAAGCGCTCCAGGCCGTCCACGCACACAACCGCGAGACGGTGGACATCCTGCTGGGCCGGGGCCGCGACCAGGGAACGGTCCGCGCCGACGCCACGACCGAGGACGTCCTGTTCGCACTGGCGGCCCTGGGCCGGGCCATCCCGGCCCTGACCACGGCGACGACCCCCGACGCGTGGCGCCGCCCCCTGTCCCTGTTCCTGGACGGCCTGCGAGCCGCCCCGCCCACGCCGCCCCTCCCCGGGGCCGGCCTGACGACCACCCAACTGGGCGACGTACTACGGGAACTGGGCCCACACCGCACGCCCAGCAGCTGACTTCCTACTGCTGACTGCTGACTGCCTACTGCTTACCGGTGCCGACGGGGTCGACGAAGACCTCACCGTCGGCGCCGACCGGAAGGTTGAGGTCGGTCGACAGGGTCTTGGAGTGGGTCTCGTTGGGCGGCGTGACCTCGATGGCGCTGACGTAGACGCCGTCATCGTCGTCGGTCTTCGGCGGGGTGTGGAGGGTGAAGCGGGTCGTCTCGCCGGTGTTGAGCACGACGGCCGGGGCGGCGAGCTTGCTGCGCTCGGCGCTGAGGGGCCCCGAGGCGTCCTCGGACCGGAGGTCGACGCCGGGGAACCCCTTGAGGGAGCAGGTGTCGCTCTTGTTCTTGAGGCTGACTATGAGATCGCCCTCGCCCATACCGTGAGCGGTACCGAACTCCAGGTTGGCCGTCTTGCAGCTACCGGTGGTGACCTGCCCGCCACCGCTGCCCTGGTTGGACCGAGTGGCGGCCGAGCCGTCACCGGCGGCTTCGGCGTTGTCATCGGAGGCGCCCGAGGAAGAGAAAGAGGAGGACGAGGAAGAGGCCCCCTTCCCGGACCCACTGTCACTCGCGCTGCCACTGGCGGCGGAGGAGTCCTTGCCCCCCTGGCAGGCGGTGAGCGAGAGACCTGCGGTGAGGGCCAGGGCGACGAGGGTGATCTTCTTGGCGCGCATCGTTTCTTCCTTGCGGTAGGTGCCGTCTGCCCGGCACGAGCGAGCGTTACTGATCATGAGGACACCCACCCCCACCAGAACCGTTCCGCCCGACCCCCCGCTAATACATGCCTGTTACACGGAATGCCAAAAACACGCCCCGACCGCCGCAAAGGGATAGGGCAAGGCAAGCGGATCCAGCACGTACCCCAATCTGGTACATGGACTACCCTTGGTACATGTCAATGAAGCGGACCAACGTCTACGCCGACCCCGAGGACCTGGCGATCATCAAGGAGGCCGCCAAGCGCAGGGGCATAAGCGAGGCCGAGATCATTCGCCAGGGCATCCACCTCGCGGCCATGGCGAACCGGGTGTGGGACGAGCCGCTCTTCTCGCGCACCTTCGAGGGGCGGGGCCGTACGCCGTCCAGGACCGAGGTCCGTGACACGGTCGCCGACGCGGTACGACGCGATACGGACTCCGGAACCGCCGGGTGATCATCGTCATCGCCGACACCTCCGGCCTGCTGGCCGCGCTCGACTCCACCCACCCGGAGCACGGCGCGGCGAACGAGGCGATCCTGGCCGCGGGCCTCCTCATCATGTCCCCGCTCCTGCTCGCCGAACTCGATCACGTAGCGACGCGCGAACTGGGCGGGGAGGCCGCAATCAGCGCGGTCGACGACATCCGCCACTGGATGCGCCGGGGCCGCGTCGTCACACCGGAGATCACGGAGGACCACCTGGGCGCCGCCCAGTTCGTCCGCGCCCGTTACAACTCGCTGAATCTCGACCTCGCGGACGCGGTGAACGTGGCCCTGGCCGCCGACTACGACACGGACGCGATCCTCACCCTCGACCGCCGCGACTTCCGCGCCGTCCGCCCCCTCGGCCGCCACAAGGCATTCCGAGTCCTGCCCGACGACCTCCCCCTCTGACGGCCTCACGCCATCCGTCGGTCCATGGGCCGCCGGCATCGGGTCGGCCTCGCGGAGGAGACGACAACCGAGCTGACCGAGGACGACGAGGTGGCTCGGCTTCGCCGGTACTGGACCGAAGGAACCTGAGGGAACCTGAGCGCAGCGGGCAACAAGCAGTCACGTCACGCTTGTTCGACCAAAGACGCCGTCTGGACAACAGCTAAGGCCCAGGTCACTGACCTGGGCCTTCATCGTGGAGCGGGTGACGAGAATCGAACTCGCACTCTCAGCTTGGGAAGCTGATGTTCTACCACTAAACTACACCCGCGAAAAACACCGTCTGTGGCGGTGTCGTAACGTCGCACACTCTACCCCATCGCAGGCCCCGGGCGCTTTTGCCCCGGGGTCCGAGTGCTGTCCGGGGCTTGGATGCGTCTGCGGGACGCGGGAGTTGGGGCGTACGGTGAGAGACCGGAGTGCCGCCTGGAGGGGCGCCCCATTCGTCCCGTAATGTGGGAGTTCGGCGCCGGCTCGTGCAGGAAGCGGGCAGGGGGCGCCAAGGGCTCAACTACGGCTTTGGGGAAGGGACTCGAGGACTTGATGGAGCGCACCGTCGTCCGATGTGCCGAAGGGCACGTGTTCAGCACTGCTTCGTTCCCGATGCAGAAGGCCGACCGGCTCGGACCCGGCCGGCTCATCCGCTGTCCGCGATGCGCCCGATTGCGGCATGCCGTGCCGGTCGCTTCACAGAAGCGGTAGCGGTAGCGGTGGCGGCCAGTAAGGGCCGGTAAAGGCCAGTACGAGGGAGAACCGCAGCGCGTGGGGTCGGCCGATTGGGGCGGGCCCGCGCGCTCTGCGTATCCTCGGTGCGTGCTTCTCTCAGACAAGGACATCCGGGCCGAGATCGACACCGGACGAGTACGGATCGATCCGTACGACGAATCCATGGTGCAGCCCTCAAGCATCGACGTGCGGCTCGACCGCTACTTCCGGGTGTTCGAGAACCACCGCTACCCACACATCGACCCCTCCGTCGAGCAGGCCGACCTCACGCGGCTCGTCGAGCCCGAGGGCGACGAGCCGTTCATCCTGCACCCGGGTGAGTTCGTGCTCGCGTCGACGTACGAGATCATCAGCCTGCCCGACGACCTCGCCAGCAGGCTGGAGGGGAAGTCCAGCCTGGGGCGGCTGGGACTCGTGACGCACTCCACCGCCGGCTTCATCGACCCCGGTTTCTCCGGGCACGTGACGCTGGAGCTCTCCAACCTCGCGACGCTGCCCATCAAGCTCTGGCCCGGCATGAAGATCGGGCAGCTGTGTCTGTTCCGGCTGACGTCGCCCGCCGAGGAGCCCTACGGCTCGGAGCGCTACGGGTCGCGTTACCAAGGGCAGCGCGGGCCGACCGCCTCCCGTTCCTTCCTCAATTTCCATCGGACCCAGGTGTGACATCCAGCATGAGTGACGTGCGCGAGAACCTTACGTACGAGAAGTTCGGCGACGCGGTGCGCGAGCTCGCGCAGACCATCGCCGACGACGGCTACCAGCCCGACATCATCATCTCGATCGCCCGCGGTGGCGTCTTCGTCGCGGGCGGGCTCGCGTACGCGCTCGACTGCAAGAACATCCACCTGGTCAACGTGGAGTTCTACACCGGGGTCGGCACGACCCTGGAGATGCCGGTCATGCTGGCGCCCGTGCCCAACGTCATCGACTTCACCGACAAGAAGGTGCTCATCGCCGATGACGTCGCCGACACCGGCAAGACGCTGAAGCTCGTGCACGACTTCTGCCTCGACCACGTCGCCGAGGTCCGGTCCGCGGTCATCTACGAGAAGTCGCAGTCGCTCGTGAAGTGCGAGTACGTCTGGAAGCGCACCGACGACTGGATCAACTTCCCGTGGAGCGTCGAAGCTCCCGTCGTGAAGCGCGCCGGGCAGGTTCTCGACGCCTGAGGTGTGGTTTTGAGATGGAGGAAGGGCCCCGGCGGAGCATCCGCCGGGGCCCTTCCTCCAACTCGCGTACTAGTCCGTCTCACGTATTAGAACGTGCCCAGCTTGATGATCGCGAGGATCGCGAGCAGCTGGATCGATGCCGCGCCCAGCGCCTTCGGCCACGGCAGGTCGTGCGACTTGCTCACCATCGCCGTGAGCAGCGCGCCCGCCGCGAGCCACGTCACCCAGCCGAGCAGCTGGACGAAGGGCTGGCCGCCGCCGAGGAACATCGCGACGATCACGCGGGGTGCGTCCGTGATCGACATGATCAGCATGGAGAGGCCGACCGTCGGCTGCCAGGCGCCGTCGCCGCCGAGCTGGCGGGCGAGCGTGTGGGTGACCACGCCCAGGATGAACGTACTGATCGTGATCGCGACGGCCGTCGTGAGGACGTACGGAACGGCCGTCGAGAGCGTGGCGCTGATGGCGTCCTCGCGGGCGCCGTCGAAGCCGAAGATCGCGAGCAGTCCGTAGAGGAACGTCACGATGAGCGCCGGGGCCCACATCGCGTAGTCCCGCATCTGGAGGAACGTCGGTCCCGGGCTCAGCACGATGCCGCGCAGGAGGTCCTTCCAGTGCAGGCGCGGGCCCATGGGTGCGGGCGCCTGGCCCGCTCGGTAGGTGTCGCCGTGGTTGTACGGGTCCTCACCTACGGAGAAGGCCTGGGTATGACCGGGGTTGTTGGCGGCGTACGGATCGAAGCCGCCCTGCCCGCCCTGACCACCCTGGCCGCCACCGCGGCCCCCGTGCCCTGGGTCCCCCGGCCCGCCGAAGTACTCCGGCTCGCCGTGGTTGCCGCTGGCCTGCGGCCATTGCTGCCCGCCGTATCCGCCTTGGCCCTGGCCTCCCCGGCCGCCCTGGCCCTGCTGCCCGTACGGCGGCTGACCGCCGTACTGCTGCGGGGAGGGCGGCTGAGGGTAGCCGTACGGGGGCTGCTGGCCGTACGGGGCCTGCTGCCCGTACGGCTCCTGCCGCGGTCGTTGTTGGGGTCGCGCTTGCGGGGTGCGGTTGTCCCGGCCGCGTCCGATCCTGAATCCAGCCACGAATCGAACGTACCTGGTCTGGAGGGCCCGGGTCGTCCCTCCTCGGGAGGAGAGCGGCTTTGCCGCTGACCTGTGACAACCCTTAGGGGGACCCTGAGGGGTTTTCCCCAGGGTCCCGGTGGGGCGCGGTACCCGGCCGCTGCCCCCTGACCTGCCCCTGACCTGCCCCCTGATCTGCCCCTGACCGGCTACTTCCCGAGCACCGCTCCGTACGCCAGCGGGTCCGAAGAGGCAGGCAGGCCAAGGGAGTTCGGCGTGACGACCGAACCGCCCGCCTTGGCGCCGGGCAGGTCCCAGACGCCGCCCGCGGCGGAGTTCTCGCCGGGCGCGGCGACGGACAGGTCCGGTACGCCGTCCCCGTTGTGGTCGCCGAAGGCCAGCGCGCCGCCGAAGAGGTCGCCCGCCTGGGCGACGCCCAGGATGTCGGGCGAGTTCTGCTGGAACGCGACCGTCCCCGGGTTCGCCGCGCCCGCCGGGTCGAGCAGGCCCATCTCGCCGCCCTTCAGGACGGTGAAGCTGCCCGCCTTCGCCGCGCTGCCGATGGCCTCGCCGGGGGCGCCCGCGATCAGGTCGTCGTGGCCGTCGGCGTCGATGTCCGCCACGGCGAGCGCGTCACCGAAGCCGTCACCGCTCTCGGCGACGCCGGGCATGCCCGCGGTGTCCTGGTTGAACGTCTGCTGCTCCCAGCCGAAGCTGCCGTTGGCGTCGCCGAAGCGGATGTGGATGCCGCCGCCCTTGGCCAGCTCCTCCGGGCCGCACGGGTCGTCGATGTTCTCGTCGGCGATCTCGCGGCAGTTGCCCACGGCGAGGTCGTCGTAGCCGTCGCCGTTGAAGTCGCCCGCGGCGAGGGCGTTCGCGGCGCCGTTGGAGTTGTTCCAGAAGTTGGCCATGGAGCCCTCGTCCTTGTTCCAGCCGTAGAGGCGGAGGTGGGACTGGGTGTAGGGCTGGTTCTTCGTGTAGTAGCCGAGGGCGAGGTCGTCGAGCCCGTCGTTGTTGAAGTCGCCGGTCGTCAGGACCGGGGCCCGGCCGCCCATGCGGTCGGCCATGAGGGGCTGAGTGTCGGCGGTGAGCGGGTTGTAGTTGGCGACGACCTGGTCCTTGCCGCCGATCGCCAGGTCGACGTCCGTGTCACCGGTGAAGTCGGCGGCGGCCAGGGTGTTTCCGTACGCGTCGCCGGTCTTCGCGCCGCGTGCGGCGGTGTTGGCCAGGGCGAAGCCGTCGCCCGTGCCGTAGAGGACGGTGACGGAACCGGCGTCGGTCTTGGCGTCGATGTCCTCGCCGGGTGCGCCGATGACGAGGTCCGCGTACTTGTCGTCGTCGACGTGCGCGGCGACGACGGACCCGCCGAACCGGTCACCGGTCTCCGGGGTGCCGGGCACCTCGACGGTGGCCTGGGTGATCCGCCGCACGCTGTGCGGCCCCGGCCCGTTCTCCCCGCCGAACACGACACTGACGTACCCCGCCTTGGCCTTCCCGCCGACGGTGCCACTGGGCACGCCGACGAAGAGGTCGTCGTACCCGTCACCGTCGAAGTCGGCGGTGAGGGGGGCGGCGGCGGGCGCGGCGGTGGCGGTGGCCGCGAAGGGGAGGGTGAGGCCGGTGGCGGCCAGGGCGGTGGCGGTGGCGGCGATGGCGAGGGTGCGGGTGCGGGCGCGCAGGGGCACGGAGGGCTCCAACTCGAGAGTGGACTCGGGGAATCGGTTGCTCAGCTTCACTTTTCAGCTTCACTTTTCAACCGATTCACCTGTGTGACATCTGGGGTTGGACAAGGGTTGCCCCTGCGCGCACATGTCATGTGCGTCTCACGGATGGCCTGGGAACGGCAGGGCTAGTCGGCGAAGTTGGTGCCGAGGCGGGCCGTGCCCGTGGCCGAGATGCCGACCGTGGACGTGTAGGTGCCGGACGTGCCCGCGAGGCGGCCGTCGGGCAGGGCGTCCAGGATGTAGAAGGCGCCGTTCTCGCCGTTCTCGCCCTGCGCGCCGACGATCACGTCGCCGCGGCCGTCCGCGTTCAGGTCGTCGACATGGACGTCGGACCCGAAGAAGTCGTGCTTCTCGTTGGCGTTGGGGACGCCAGGGGTGTCCTGGCTGTAGAGGGCCGCACCCTGCGTGGAGAGGCCGGAGCCGTCCGCCGCGCCGTAGATCACGGTGACCGAGCCCGCGTCGGCGACCCCGTCCAGGTCCTCGCCGGGCGTGCCCACGACCAGGTCCAGGTGGCCGTCGCCGTTGATGTCCCCGAGGTCGAGCTCCGAGCCGAAGGAGTCGCCCTTCTCGCCGCCGCCCGGGACGCCCGCCGTGTCCTGGGTGATGGCCTGGCTCTCGCCGTACGGCCCGTTGGCGTTGCCCTTGACGACGTACACCGTGCCGCCCTTGTGGGCGCCGTCGATGCCGTCGTCCCAGGTGAGGCCGATGATGACGTCGCCGTAGCCGTCGCCGTCCGTGTCGCCCACGTCGGTGACGATGCCGGCGGGCAGCCGCTGGACGCCGTTCGTGGTGACGCCGTTCGCGCTGCCGGGCAGCCAGAGGTTGGCGTTGTAGTCGTCGGCGGTGGAGAAGCCGTTGACGATCAGGTCGTCCTTGCCGTCGCCGTTGACGTCCCCGGAGTGCAGGTTGAAGGGGCCCGCGTCCTCGCCGCTGTGGATGGGCGGCAGCACGGTGTAGCGGCCGCCGGTGGCGCCGGAGCGCTTGATGCCGTCGTCGAAGATGTCGAGGGTCGCGGCGCCCGAAGCGGCTCCCACGGCGAGGTCGTCCTTGCCGTCGCCGTCGAAGTCACCCGCCTGGAGGGGGCCGCCGAACCGGTCGTGCTTGGTGGGGCGCGGGTCCTTGACCGTGGAACCGCCGGACAGGCCGCTCGGGGAGCCCCACAGGACCTGGACCGTGCCGCCGTCGACGTCCGTGCCGACGTCCTCGCCGATCGCTCCGACGGCGAGGTCGTCGTAGCCGTCGCTGTCGAAGTCTCCGTACGCGGTGTCGGCGCCGAAGACGTCGCCGGTCTCGGCGGTGCCGGGCACGCCCGCGCTGTTCTGGCTGTACGTGCGGTGACGCTGCTCGGCGCCGCCGTACGTGACGACCACCTGGCCCGCCTTGTCCTTGCCGCCCACGTTGGCGTGCGGAGCGGAGGTGGCGACGTCGGCCACGCCGTCGCCGTTGAAGTCGGCGTCGTCCGGCTGGGTGGCGGCGGGGGCCGCGCTCGCGGATGTCGCCGTGAGGGTGAGGAGTCCGCCTGTGAGGGCCGCGGCGGCTGCGGTCGCCGCGGCCAGGCGGCCGGGTCTGTGGGTGAGGGCGCGGGTGCGCTTGTGCTTCGGCATGGGGGCTCCTGTGAGTTGAGGTTTTTTTGGGGGACGAACCCCGGGCGGGGGGGGGGGCGGGGGAGAAGCCCCCCCCCCCC
>NZ_JBHUZJ010000117.1:0-21506 GCF_042667685.1 Streptomyces sp. NPDC057302
GGAGGGGTGCCCCACCGTCGTACCGCCTACGTACGTACCGCCTACGTACGTACCGCTCAGACGCCGATGTCGCGGCCGTCCTTGCGCCACACGGAGACGACCGACGGGCGGACGATCTTCCCGGCCCCGTCGGGCCACGCGCTCGCGGGCTTCTCGACGGACGCGCCGTCGACCTCGCCCGGGTGCTGCACGGAGACGAGCACGCGGCGGTCCTGGACCAGCGGTCCGCAGGTCTCGGCGCCGTTCGGCATGGTCAGGAACTGCTTGAGCTCGCCGCGCCGCTCCCCCTTGGTCGCCACGCCGAACAGGCCGTCGTGCGAGCCGAGTTGGTTGCCGTCCGTCGAGATCCACAGGTTGCCGTGCGGGTCGAAGGCGACGTTGTCGGGGCAGGAGATCGGGCTGACCTTGTCCTTCGGGAAGCCCGCGAAGTACGTGGCCGGGTCCTCCGGGTCGCCCGCGACGAGGAAGAGCGACCAGGCGAAGGTCGTCGACTCCGGGCGGCTGCGGCGCTCGGTCAGCTCCAGGATCTGCCCGTGCTTGTTGAGGTTGCGCGGGTTGGCCTCGTCGGCCGGGGCCTTGCCCGCCTTGCCGCGGTCGGAGTTGTTCGTGAGCGCGACGTAGACCTTGCCGGTGTGCGGGGACGGCTCGATGTCCTCGGGGCGGTCCATCTTCGTGGCGCCGACCTTGTCACCGGCCTGGCGCGTGAAGACGTACACCTCATCGGCGGTCATGCCCTCGACGTGCGAGACGGCGTGGCCCTTGGGGCCCGCGGTGGCGAGCGGGATCCACACGCCGCTGCCGTCGAACTCACCGTCGGCGGGGAGCTTGCCGGTGCCGTCGATGTCGGCGGCCGGGGAGTCACCGGTCAGCTTGGCGACGTACAGGGTGCCTTCGTCGAGAAGGGTGAGGTTGTGCGCGTGCGCGGCCCGCGACTTCCCCTTGGCGACGCGCTTGCTGCTGACGAACTTGTAGAAGTAGTCGAACTTCTCGTCGTCACCCATGTAGACCACGGGGCGGCCGTCGTGCGTCAGGCGGGGCTGCGCGGCCTCGTGCTTGAAGCGGCCCAGCGCGGTGCGCTTGCGCGGGGTGGAGTCGGGGTCGTACGGGTCGAGTTCGACGACCCAGCCGAAGCGGTTGGCCTCGTTGGGCTCCTTGGCGAGGTCGAAGCGGTCGTCGAACCGCTCCCACTTGCGCTCGGAGGCCGCGCCGATGACGCCGTAGCGCTTGAGGCGGGTGGCGGCGGTGGGCTCGGTGACCTTCTCCGCGTTGGCGAAGTACTGGTTGAAGTTCTCCTCGCCGTGCAGGGTCGTGCCCCACGGCGTGGTGCCACCGGCGCAGTTGTTGAGGGTGCCCAGGACGGTGGTGCCGCGCGGGTCGGCCTTCGTACGGACGTACTCGCTGCCCGCGGCGGGCCCGGTGAGCCGGAACTCGCTGGTGACGGTGAGGCGGCGATTGAGCTGATGCCGACTGACGGCGCTGAGCTTCCCGCTCTTCCGCTCCTCCTCGACGACCACGACGGAGAGGCCGTGCGCGGCCCAGGCGATCTCGACCTGCTCGCGGGTGGGCTTCGCGGCGTCGTACCCCTTGAACATCAAAATTTCGTCGGTGTACTCGTGATTGGCCACGAGGACCTGACGCCCGCGCTCGCGGTGCAGCGGCAGCAGGGAGAGGAAGTCGTTGTTGTAGCCGAACTGGCCCGCCTGCGCCTTCGCGGTCTGCTTGTCCGCGTCGAAGGCGGGGGCGCCGCGGAGGATGGGCTCGCCCCAGCGGATGACGACGTTCTGGGCGTAGCCGTCCGGGATGGTCACGGAGTCGGCGGTGTTGGGCGCGACGGGCGTGAAGCGGAGACCGCGCGCCCCCGTTTTGCCTTTGTTGCTCGTCGGGGCCGCGGGTTTCTGTACGGCGGCTGCCGCGTCCGGGGCGGCGGGGTCGGCGATGACGGCGCTGCCCGCGGCGGTGGCCACGGTCACGACCGCGGCGGCCCGCATCATGGAGCGGCGGCTGAGCGCTCCGGCTATGACGTCACCGACGTATTCGTTGTCGCTGGTGTTGGGCACCTCGTGGAAGCAGGCATCACCACAACGGAACCGGCAGGTCATGGCGGAACGGCCGCCGCTCCCCTGATGCGAGGTGATGATCGGCAGCAGCTTGCGCACGGTTCCTCCGTTGTGTGGCCTGGCTTGGGCGTGGCTTGATTCCGCCGTGACGCTAGGCGTGGAGGTCGGCAGGGCGACGGCCTGAGGGTGAACGGGAGGTGAACCGGGGGCGCACATAGGGCAGTTGGGGTGCGTGTGCGCGGTAAGAGTGATGTCCGGGGGGCGCTTGGGGGACGCTTGAGGGACGCTTGGGGGACGCTGGGGCGCCCCTCACGAAGATCACGTATTGCGACGGCTAACCTTACGTGTCCGCCCTGGCCAGGGGTTATCGGGAATCAACTCACGCGAAGGGGTGCACCCATGGGCATTCTGAGTGTCCTGCGGAACGCGTTCGGTCTTTCGTCACGCAAGGGGGACCGGGCTCCGGAGCCTGAGGCAGTGACCCCGGAGGCTCCGGAGGCCCCGGAGGCTTCCGCCTCCGTGAGGGTGCCGGCGCCCTCCCCCGAGCGGGTGCCTCCGGCGGCCGAACCGAAGGCAACGGTTCCGGCTCCGTCGTCCGAGCCTTCGCCTTCGGCGGTGGACGATCTCGTAGCGGCGGCGTTCGACAGGGACCGCGTGCCGCCGCAGGCGCAGGTTCCGGCGCCGGCGGCTGAGGCGGAACCCGCGCCCCCGGAGCCCGATGCAGCCGCAGCAGACGCCGCTGCATCGGAACCGTCAGTTGTGCCCACCCTTCCCCAAGCTCTCGGCTCCGCTCGAGCAGGGGAGACCCCAATCGCCCAGCGGGACGATTGCCCACAACAAGAGGCCCCCACCGCCCCTGCCCCGGCAGAGGAGCCCGCGGAGGAAGCCCCCGCCGACACCCCTGTCACGGTCGCCCCCGCAGCCGTGGCCGCCCCTGAAGCCGACCCGATCGACGACTCCCCCATCACCACGGTGACCCCACCCGAGCCCGAGGAAGCGCCTGCCCCTGAGGCCTCCCCCGAAGCCGAGCCGGAGGCCGCAGCCGCTCCCGCCGTAGCATCCCCCGAAGCCAAGGCCAAGGATGTCGCCGCCCCCGCCGCGACGGCCCCCGAACCCGAGCCGGAGGCCGCAGCCGCTCCCGCTGTGGGCAATCGTCCCGCTGGGCGGGACGGGTGGGCACAGCCCTCGACGCCGGGTGCCGATGAAGAGGCGCAGGCTCACGTGACCCCGGCGGAGCCCGCAGCCCCCGTGGCCGACGAGGCACCGGAGGTCACCGCTCCCCCGGCAGAGCCGGACCTGCCGGGTGCCGATGAAGCGGCGCAGGCTCACGTGACCCCGGCGGAGCCCGAAGCCCCCGTCGCCGACGAGGCACCGGCAGAGCCCACCGCCCTGCCCAGCGGCCTAGCGACCGCGCACAAGGCCGCCGCCGAAGCCCTGGAGAAGAGGGACCTCACGGGGGTCACCGCCCCCGTATACCTCGTACTGGACCGCTCCGGCAGCATGCGCTCGTACTACAAGGACGGCTCCGCCCAGAGCCTGGGCGAACAGGTCCTCGCCCTGGCGGCCCACACCACCCCCGAGGCAACCGTCCACGTCGTCTTCTTCTCGACCGAGATCGACGCGACCGGCACCCTCACCCTCCCCGAGCACGAGGGCCGTATCGACGAGCTGCACGCGGCAGCGGGCCGCATGGGCCGCACCAGCTACCACGCCGCGATCGAAGAGGTCGTGTCGCACTACGAGAAGTCGGAGCACAAGGGCAGCCCCGCCCTCGTCGTCTTCCAGACGGACGGCCCCCCGGACGCGAAGGGCCCCGCCAACCAGGCCCTCGCGGACGCGGCCAAGCACCCCCTCTTCTTCCAGTTCGTCGCGTTCGGCGAGCACGAGGCGAAGGGCTTCGACTACCTCCGCAAGCTGAAGGCGGACAACGCCGCCTTCTTCCACGCGGGCCCCACCCCCCGCGAGCTCACGGACGCGGAGCTGTACGAGGGCCTGCTGGCGGCCTGGCGCCCGTAACCCCCACGGGGTGGGCCCTACGGGGTCCACCCCCTGGAATCGAGGTGAATCGCGCCCGCCATGGCCGTTAGGATTTCGACCATGGCGGCCACTGGATCCGAGAAGCAGGGGACGAGCGAAGGCGCAAAGGCGTTCTACGTATCGACCCCCATTTACTACGTCAACGACGCTCCTCACCTGGGCCACGCCTACACGACCGTTGCAGGGGACGTGCTCACGCGCTGGCACCGTCAGCGCGGCGAGAAGGTGTGGTACCTCACCGGCACGGACGAGCACGGTCAGAAGATCATGCGCACTGCCGAGGCGAACAACGTCACGCCCCAGGCGTGGTGCGACAAGCTCGTGGACGAGGCCTGGCGGCCTCTCTGGGAGCACCTGAACATCGGACACGACGACTTCATCCGTACGACGGAGAAGCGCCACACGGACCGCGTGCAGGAGTTCGTCCAGGATCTCCACGACAAGGGTGAGATCTACAAGGGCGGCTACGAAGGCCCGTACTGCGTGGGCTGCGAGGAGTACAAACTCCCCGGCGACCTGATCGACGGCGAGGCCGGCGGCGAGTTCGAGGGCCAGAAGCTCTGCCCCATCCACAAGAAGCCGGTGGAGCTCCTCAAGGAGGAGAACTACTTCTTCAAGCTGAGCGAGTACGGCCCCAAGCTCCTCGCCCACTACGAGGCGAACCCCGACTTCATCCAGCCCGAGTCGGCGCGCAACGAAGTCGTGAACTTCGTCAAGCAGGGCTTGCAGGACCTCTCCATCTCCCGCTCGACGTTCGACTGGGGCGTCAAGGTCCCGTGGGACGACAAGCACGTCATCTACGTGTGGATCGACGCCCTCCTGAACTACGCGACCGCCGTCGGGTACGGAGCGGACGAGGCGAAGTTCAAGTCAACTTTCCCGGCCGACGTGCACCTGGTCGGCAAGGACATCCTCCGCTTCCACGCGGTCATCTGGCCCGCGATGCTGATGGCGCAGGGTCTGCCGCTGCCGGGCCGCATCGCGGCGAACGGCTGGCTGATGGTCGGCGGCGAGAAGATGTCGAAGTCGAACCTGACGGGCATCAAGCCGCAGGACCTCACGTCCCACTTCGGTGTGGACGCGTACCGCTGGTACTTCCTTCGCGCCATCGCGTTCGGCCAGGACGGCTCGTTCTCGTGGGAGGACTTCTCCGCCCGTTACACGAGCGAACTCGCGAACGACTACGGAAACCTCGCCTCGCGCGTGGCCGCGATGGTCGGCAAGTACTTCGGCGGCGCGCTGCCCGAGGCGACGGCGTCCGGCGCTGCCGAGCAGGCCGTCCAGGAAGGTCTCGCCAAGGCGGTCGCCGCGGCGGACCTGAAGATCGGCGAGGAGCTCGACTTCCAGGCCGGCATCCTGGCGGTCTTCGCCTTCGTCAAGCAGGTCAACGGCTACATCACGGAGCAGGAGCCGTGGAAGGTCGCCAAGGACGAGTCGCCCGAGGGCAAGGCCCGCCTCGCGACGATCCTCTACACGGCGGCGGACTCGCTGCGCGCGGTGGCCGTCCTGCTGAACTCGATCATGCCGGACACCTCGCAGAAGCTGTGGGACTCGCTCGGCGCCGAGGCCTCGCTGGGCGCGCTCGCCGAGCAGAGGGTTCAGGACGCGGGCACGTGGGGGCAGCTGCCGGTGGGTGCCACGGTGACGAAGGGTGCGGTCCTGTTCCCGCGCCTGGAGGAGCCGAAGCAGTCGTAATCGGCTTCAACCGGTCACAACCGGTCGGGGCGCACCGTCCCGAACTGTCTTGAAGGGGCTCGCGATTCACGTCGCGGGCCCTTTCTTCTTGCCCAACTTGGCTGATTCATGCGGGTCAAATAGCGATACCGATCACATTCGACCAGAACTCACGCCGTCTTCACATCTTCATACGTACGCTTCACTGTATGACCACGACTCCCGGCACCCCCGACCGGCCGCGCTCCGCGGCCGAGGTGAACGAGGAGATTCGCGCGCTCTGGCTGCGTACGGGCGGGTATCTCCGCCCCGAGCAGCACCTCGAGTACGAGAAGCTCGTCGCCGAATGGGCCGAGGCGACGGCCGCGTCGGCCACGCATTCACCGGCGGTCTGAGCCGCCGACGTCGGCCACGTGCAACGTGTTTCAACAACCACGACAGGTTTCGCCCACCGCGGGCCTCTCACGAGCCGCGTGAACTACCGCCCCGCGGCGCCCGCTTCGACGTACCGCGCATCTACGTACCGCGGATCGACGTCGTACGACCCCACGAGCCGCGCCAGCTGACGCCCCACCGCCCGTAGCGGCTCCTCGCTGCGGGCGACCTGGGCGGTCACCTCGGCGCCCTCCAGGGCGCTGATCACGGTGGTCGCCAGCTCGCGCGCGTCCGTCGCGCCGAACCCGTAGCCGAGCAGCTTCTCCTCGACCAGAGCCTCCCAACTCGCCAGCGCGACCGCGCACACCCGCTGGATCTCCGAGTCCGTGCCCAGCGTCTCCAGGGCCGCGGCGGTGACGGGACAGCCATCCACCCAGCCCGACTCCCTCAAAGCCACGGCCAGTTCCCCCGCGCAGCTCTCGATCGCGGCACCGGGTTCGTCGGCCGCGGCCAGCGCCTCCCGCAACATCACGGCGAACTCCTCCCCGCTATGGGTGATCGCGGCCACCGCGACGGCTTCCTTCCCACCAGGGAAGAAGTGATAGACGGAGCCGAGCGTGGCCTCCGCGTCCTTCGCGATCTGCTTGATGCCGGTGCCGACATACCCCTGACGCTGCAGCAGCCGCGCGGCGGCGATGACGATGCGGTCGCGGGTCCCGGTCGAGGCGCCGGAGGTCGGGGCGGAGGTCTGAGCCATGCACCCCACCCTACCGCGCCACTAATTAGAGCGTTCGTTCCAGAGGCATGCTACGTTCACCCCACGCCCTAAATAGAGCGCTCGTTCTAGCCCGAAGGACTCCACATGCCCACGACCCCCACCCCCACCCCTCTCACCCTCATCGGCCTCGGCCCCATGGGCCACGCGATGGCGACGGCCCTGCTCGCCAGGGGCCACCAGGTCACCCTCTGGAACCGCACGGCGTCCCGCGCGGACGACCTGGTCGCGAGGGGCGCGATTCTCGCCACCACGCCCGAGGAGGCCATCGCCGCCAACGAGTTGGTGATCCTGAGCCTCACGGACTACGACGCGATGTACGCCGTCCTGGAACCGGCGGCGACCGCACTGACGGGCAAGGTGATCGTCAACCTCAGCTCGGACACCCCGAAGAAGGCCCGCGAGGCGGCGGCCTGGGCGGCAGGACACGGCGCCACCCACCTCACCGGAGGCGTACTGGCCCCTCCCCACGGCATCGGCAAGCCGGAGTCCTCGACGTTCTACAGCGGCCCGCGCGAGGCGTACGACAAGCACCGCGCGACGCTCGAGGTCCTGACGGGTGAGACCGACTACCGGGGAGAGGACGCGGGCCTGGCGGCGCTGATGTACCAACTCAACATGGTCATCTTCTGGACGAGCGTCTCCAGCTACTGGTACGCGGTCGCCCTGGCGAAGGCCAACGGCCTCTCGGCGACGGACATCCTCCCGTACGCCTCACAGAACATGACCGAAATGCCGGAGTTCCTGTCCTTCTACGCGTCCCGCATAGACGCGGGCAACCACGAGGGAGACGTGGACCGCCTGGCCATGGGCCTGGCCAGCATGCGGCACGTGGTGGACACCCACACCGACTCGGGCGTGGACGCGGCACTGCCGTCGGCGGTGGCGGACCTGTTCCGACGCGGAATGGACGCGGGCCACGCGGCGGACAGCTTCTCCAGCATCGTGGACCTGCTGGGCGCGACACCCTCTTGAACCGGAAGACGGGATGACTCGCGTTCGAGACCAACTACCTCCCCGTCGAACATGCGGAAATCTACCCTGGCGGGAGTAGACATTGATGGCTGGTCTGGTTATGGTTTCTCTCGTAGCCGAGATCGAGCAGGGCCCGGCAGAGAAGAACTGCCGAGCAGCAGGACGGTGCGGTGGTGGAGTTTCGAAGCCAAGGCAGTGCAGGACGGCGACGG
This sequence comes from Streptomyces sp. NPDC057302, assembly GCF_042667685.1. Classification (NCBI taxonomy): domain Bacteria; kingdom Bacillati; phylum Actinomycetota; class Actinomycetes; order Kitasatosporales; family Streptomycetaceae; genus Streptomyces; species Streptomyces sp. NPDC057302. The sequence goes on from NZ_JBHUZJ010000117.1 coordinate 8,106, forward strand.
GACTGACGACCGGACCGGGAGGCCCGCAGTAATCAGGGGCCGCCACCAACAGCAGTACGCAGTCCCGCAAGTAGGCAGTTGATCCAAGAGGGAAGAAACGGAGGGGTTGAGCGCCATCAGGATCGCCCGGGCGGAAGCGATGAGCCCGGGTACCGCAGGACATCGATAGTGAGGTGGTCTCCGGTCAAGCAACCGCGATCCCCGCAATCCCGACGACTTCCAGGTCGGGCCAGCGGAAACAGAAGGCCGGCGCGACATCAAGGCCGGCAGATGGTGTAGCAGTTCCTTCGGGGCCCGGGTGCAACACAGCACCCGGGCCCCTCCATGTGTGCCCCGGCCTTTGACATGCAGGCAAATGCCTGCATGATGGGAGGGTGAGCAAGAGCGCATCTCCGCCCCCGCCCCCGAGTCAGAGTCCGGTGGACAAGGTCTTCAAGGCTCTGGCCGATCCGACCCGCCGCTACCTCCTGGACCAGCTGCACGCCCACAACGGCCAGACGCTGGGCGAGCTGGCCGAACGCGTGGCGATGACACGCCAGTCGGCGACCCAGCACCTGGGCCTCCTGGAGGACGCGAACCTGGTCAGCACGGTGCGGCGAGGGCGCGAAAAGCTCCACTACCTGAATCCCGTGCCCCTGCACGAGATCCAGGAACGATGGATCGACAAGTTCGAGGACCCACGTCTACGAGCCCTCAGCACCCTGAAACAACAGGCGGAGGCCGCCATGACCACCCACCAAACCAAGCCGACGTACGTCTACGTCACCTACATCGAGAGCACCTCGGAGAAGGTCTGGCACGCCCTGACCGACGCGGACCTGACGGCCGCGTACTGGGGCCACGCCAACATCTCCGACTGGCAGCAGGGCTCCACCTGGGAGCACCGCCGCACGGACGGCTCGGGCATCGCCGACGTGGTGGGAAAGGTGGTCGAGAGCAAGCCGCCCACCCGCCTGGTGACGACGTGGGGGTACCCGACCGCCTCCCCCGACGCCCCCGCCGACCCCTCCCAGGTGACATTCGACATCGAGCCGTACGGCGGAATCGTGCGCCTCACGGTGACGCACGAGAACCTGGCGAGCGAGAAGGAGAGGGAAGACGTGGGCTCGGGCTGGCCGGCGGTCCTCTCCAACCTCAAGTCCCTCCTGGAGACAGGCTCTCCCCTCCCGGAACAACCGTGGCTGGTCCCGGGCGCCTAGGGAGGCGCATCCCACCAAAAGAGGGGCGCACGCACCACACAACGCGCCTTCTCGCAATTAGGTGCCGGACCCCCACCCGATCCCAGACCACCACCCACCACCCACCACCCGCGAGCCGCGAGCCGCTTGACGAAACCGGGCCCCCTCCCCGGACCGTTCGCGGACCGGGCGCCCACCTCCTCCCCGTGACGCCCACGCCGGAAGAACCAGTCCGCAGTCGGCAAGACGGCCCAGCAACCCGACGGGAGTGGTCGAGAGTCCCGCCCCTCGGGCCGTCCGGTCGTCTTCCCTCGCGCGGTGGAGGGACGGGTGTCAAGGGTGGAGCGCAGCGCAATCGGCGCAGCCGACGCGACGCAGGAGCGCCCTTTACACCCGGCCCGGAACCGCCAACCTCGGGACAACCGGGCGGCCCCGGTACAGAGCAAAGCCCCCGGCCCAGCTAGGACGTCCCGTCGTGGGTCTCATCAGGGTCCACGCCCATCGTGAGCGAGCCGACCACACCCTTCTCGATCCGCCCCTTGCGATACGTCAGCTTCAGCAGGCCATCCTGGGTGCCGCCACCGCCGTAGATCGTGTCCTCGTCCAGCGTCGTGCGCTCCGTCGTACTCGTGGAGTACGGGCTCACCTCAGCCGAGGCCAGCACCGCCGCCTCCGCGAAGAAGAACTGCCCCGTGTGACAGGCGTGACCGCCCTCGTATCCGGCGTCCGTCAGCTTGCCGTCCACGTGGACCTTGGTGTGGATGTGCACGGCACGGCCCTGGTACCAGCCGGGGAAGACGGTGCGGAACTCCACGTAGCCGTGCTTGTCCGTGAGCTGCGTACCCCGCAGGTATCGCTCGTCGTCGGTCGGCTCCTGGTGGCCGCCGCCACCGCCGGGTCCGCCGGTGGGCGGGGCCCCGGTGGGGGTTCCGGTCGGGGCGCCCGTCGGCGGGGTGCCGCCCCCGCCCCCGCCGCTCATCGACTCGTACCCCGAGTAGATCCCCAGCGCGTCGCAGTGCCAGATGTCCACCGCCGCCCGCCCCACCGGCTTGCACGTGTCGGAGTCGATCACCTTGAGGCGCAGGGTGAAGGGGATGCCCTCCCTGTCCTCCGTGATGTCCTTGCGGATCTTGTCCGCGTCGATGTAGTACGGCCCCTCGGTCGTCTCACCGGTCAGGCGGTAACAGGGCTCGGCAGACGCCGCGTCAGCCCCCGAAGCACCCGTTCCCTCCGCGCTCGCGCTCGCCGCCATCGCGCCACCCACGCCCACCGCCGCCGCCATCGCGGCGCCCGTCGCGAGCACCACCTTCCGGCGCGTCAAGTCCCGCTTGTGCACCGGGCCTTGCGGCTTCCCCGACTGCGTACCGCTCATCTCTGTCATGCCCCGGACGCTAGGCACCCCACCTGTCAGGACCATGTGCCTCGCCTATGACCACGCACAGCAAGCACAGCAAGAAGGGCCCGGAACCATCCGGTCCCGGGCCCAACTCGTCAGCCACAGAAGCTGCCGAAGCGACGAAGCTACTTGTCCGCGTCACCCTTGCCGGAGGCAACCGGCTTGCGCAGCTGAATGTTCAGCTCCCGCAGACGGGACTCCTCCAGCTCGGAGGGCGCACCCATCATCAGGTCCTGCGCGTTGCCGTTCAGCGGGAACGCGATCGTCTCGCGGATGTTCGGCTCGTCCGCGAGCAGCATGACGATGCGGTCGACGCCGGGCGCGATGCCACCGTGCGGCGGGGCGCCGAGGCGGAAGGCGCGGAGCATGCCCGCGAACTCCTGCTCCACGGTCTCGGCCGCGTAGCCCGCGATCTCGAAGGCCTTGAGCATGACCTCGGGCTCGTGGTTACGGATGGCGCCGGAGGACAGCTCGATGCCGTTGCAGACGATGTCGTACTGCCAGGCGAGGATGTCGAGGGGGTCCTTCTCCTCCAGGTCCTTCATGCCGCCCTGGGGCATCGAGAAGGGGTTGTGGGAGAAGTCGATCTTCCCGGTGTCCTCGTCCTTCTCGTACATCGGGAAGTCGACGATCCAGCAGAAGCGGAAGACGCCCTCCTCGAAGTGGCCCGCCCGCTTGGCCGCCTCCACACGCACGGCCGACATGATCTTCGAGACCTCGTCGAACTCGCCCGCGCCGAAGAAGACCGCGTGGCCCGCGGCGAGGGAGAGGCGCTTGGTGAGCTCCTCGACGTTCGCCTCCGTCAGGAACTTCGCGATCGGGCCCGTCAGCGAGCCGTCCTCGGCCACGCGCACCCAGGCAAGACCCTTCGCGCCCTGCTCGACCGCGTAGTCACCGAGGCCGTCGAAGAACTTGCGGGACTGCGACGCCGTGTCCGGCACCGGCAGGGCCCGCACGTGCTTGCCTGCGAACGCCTTGAACTCCGAGTTCGCGAAGATGTCCGTGATGTCGGTCAGTTCGAGCTTCGCGCGCAGGTCCGGCTTGTCGTTGCCGTACTTCAGCATCGACTCGCGGAACGGGATGCGCGGGAAGGGGGACGTCACCTCACGGCCACCCCCGTACTCGGTGAAGATCTCCGTCATCAGCTTCTCGATGGGCTGGAAGACGTCTTCCTGCTCCACGAAGCTCATCTCGACGTCGAGCTGGTAGAACTCGCCCGGCGAGCGGTCGGCGCGCGCGTCCTCGTCGCGGAAGCACGGCGCGATCTGGAAGTAGCGGTCGAAGCCCGAGATCATCAGGAGCTGCTTGAACTGCTGGGGGGCCTGCGGCAGCGCGTAGAACTTGCCCGGGTTCAGGCGGGACGGCACGACGAAGTCGCGGGCGCCCTCGGGGGACGTCGCGGCCAGGATCGGCGTCGCCATCTCGTTGAAGCCGAGGGCCACCATCTTCGAGCGGATCGAGGCGATGACGGACGAGCGCAGCATGATGTTGCGGTGCATACGCTCGCGGCGCAGGTCCAGGAAGCGGTACTCCAGGCGGCGCTCTTCGTTCACGCCGTCGTCCGCGTTGACCGTGAAGGGCAGCGGGGCCGCGGTGCCGAGCACCTCGACCTCGGCGGCCTCGATCTCGACCTCGCCGGTGGGCAGCTCGGGGTTCACGTTCTCCGCGCCGCGCGAGACGACCTTGCCGTCGATGCGGACGACCGTCTCCTTGGAGAGCTTGTCGAGCGTCTCGGCGGCGGCCGTGCCGGGGCGGGCCACGAGCTGCGTGATCCCGTAGTGGTCGCGCAGATCGATGAAGAGGATGCCACCCAGGTCTCGGCGATTGTGCAGCCAGCCGCTCAGCCGGACGTCGGAGCCGACGTCAGAGGCGCGGAGCTCGCCGCAGGTGTGGGACCTGTACCGATGCATCTTCGTTCATCCAGTCTTCGCGAATAGGGGAGAGAGCAGACAGTGCCCCAAGGCTACCGTCCGGGCGATGATCGCTTTCCGGAATACTTCCCGGATCACCCCCGGCGGTGGCGGCTTGTCCGCGGATCTTCCTAAAGTGGGTCAATGCGCACCGACGATCCTTTGCAACAGGCGGGGGACGAACCCCTGCCTCCCGTACGGGACGTCCTCGCCGCCATCGCCACCGGCCTGTGGCGCTGGAACAACACGAGCGGAACGGTCACGCTCGACGCGGAGGCGGCCCGGCTCCTCGGTCTTACGCCGCGCGCCCAGACCCTGACCGAGGCGGGCGTGCGCTCCCGCTTCCACCCCGTCGACTGGAACGAGATCGACGGCATCGTCCAGCTGGCCGTCGCCGAGGGCACCCTCGCCGAGGCCCGCCTGCGGATCATGAACGACCAGGGGCGGGTGGTGCGCATCGTGCGCAGCCGCTCCAAGCCGGTCGTCGACGAGGCCACCCACGCGTACGAGCTCATCGGCACCCTCCAGGAGGTCACCGAGCCCCCGCCGGGCGCAGCCGCCCGCAGCCCGGTCACCGGCGACTGGCGGCGCTCCCGCGAGGCCTTCCTGCTCGACGCGGGGCGTGCGCTCGCCGAGGCGCGCTCGACCGAGGAGGTGCTGCGGGTCGCCAGCGGGCTCTCCATGCCGGGATTCTCGCCGGACGGGCTCGGTGTCTTCGGGGTCGAGGGCGACCGGCTGAAGATCATCGGGCATTACGGCCACCAGCCCGGCGACGACGTGCCCTTCTCGGCGATGCCCCTGGACACGGACTATCCGGCCGCCGAGGTGGTGCGCACGGGCCGCGCGGTGTATCTGTCGTCGCCCGAGGAGTACCACCGCCGCTACCCGGCCACCTGGCCGCTGGCCCAGCCCTTCGACCGGCAGTCGTGGGCGTTCTTGCCGCTGACCGTGGCGGGCCGCACGATGGGCGCCTGGCTGGCGGCCTTCGCCTACCCCGTGTCGTTCACGCCGGACGAGCGCTCCGTCCTGACGACGGTGGCCAGGATGCTGGCCCAGGCCCTGTCGCGGGCCGGGGTCGCCGAGTCGGAGCGGGAGCTGACGGAGGGCCTCCAGCGCTCGATGCTGCCGCTGCTCGGGCCCCGCATCCCGGGGATGACGGTGGCCGCGCGGTACGTGCCCACCGGGGGCGGGCTCCAGGTGGGCGGCGACTGGTACGACATGATCCCGCTGCCCAACGGCCGCATCGCCTTCGTCATCGGCGACGTACAGGGCCACGACGTGCGCGCGGCCGGCCTCATGGGGCAGCTGCGGATCGCCCTGCGCGCGTACGCGTCCGAGGGCCACCGCCCCGACGCCGTGCTCTCCCGGGCGACCCGCTTCCTGGCGGGGATCACGGACGGCATCACCGTCGGCTCGGACGGCGACCCGATGGGCGACCCCGCCGACCCGCGCTTCGCGACCTGCCTCTACGTGGAGGCCGACCCGGCCACCGGCGTCCTGGAGATCGCCCGCGCGGGCCACCCGGAGCCCGCGATACGGATGAGCGACGGAACGGTCCTGCTGCGCCCCACGGCGGGCGGCCTGCCGCTGGGCATCGACCCGGACGCGGACTACCCCACGACCCGCCTCGTCCTGGAGGCCGGCGAAACGATGCTGGTCTGCACCGACGGCCTCATCGAGACCGGCGGCCACGACCTGGACAGCGGCTGGAGCCGGATCCGCAAGATCCTGGAGGAGCACGGGGGCGACGGCGACGACGACGGCCTGGAAGAGCTCGCCGACACCCTCGTACAGGCCGTGCACGGGCCTTCCTCGCACCACACGACGGGCCCGCTGGTGGACCGCCGCGAGGACGACATAGCGGTCCTGCTGCTGCGCAGGGCCGGGCATCCCGCCCACCGCACGCCCGCCCGCCGCACCGTCCTGACGGTCGCGCAGGCCGAGCCGGAGCGGATCGCGGGGGCGCGGCGCCATGTGCGGGAGCTGCTGCACGACTGGGCGGTCGCCGATCAGGTCGACTCGGCGGTCCTGATGGTCTCCGAGATGATCACGAACGTACTCGTGCACACGGACGGCGACGCCCTCCTTGTCGCCGAGCTCATCGGGGAGCCGGGCTCGCGCCGGCTGCGGGCCGAGGTCTCGGACGGCAGCGACGACCTGCCGCACCGGCGCCACCCCGGTGAACTGGCCTCGTCCGGGCGGGGGTTGGTCCTGATGGAGCTGCTCGCCGACGAGTGGGGGGTGGACCCCAGGGGTGAGGGCAAGAGCATCTGGTTCGAGCTCTACGAGGGCGCCGCGGGGGCCTCCGACGGGCCCTTGGAGGCGTCCGAGGCGATCGCCCCCTCCGCATAGCGTTCCCGCAGCTCGGAGATGACCCCGAACGCCGCCGCCGTCACCGGTACGGCGAGGAGCATCCCCAGGATTCCCGCGACGGACGCCCCGGCGGCGATCGCCAGCATGACGACCGCCGGGTGCATCTGCACGGTCCGCGACTGGATGACGGGCTGGAGCACGTGCCCCTCCAGGACCTGCACCGCCAGGACCACGCCGAGGGCCCACAGCGCGATGAAGACCCCGCGGTCGGCGAGCGCGACAAGGACGGCGACGGCTCCGGAGATGAAGGCGCCGAGGTAGGGGATGTACGCGCCGATGAAGACGAGGGCCCCAAGGCCCCACGCCCCGGGCACCCGCAGGATCAGCAGGCCCGCGGTGATGCAGATGGCGTCGATGAGCGCGATGAACGTGGTCCCGCGCATGAAGCCCTCGACGGCCTCGAAGGCGCGCCGGCCCATCGCCTCGACGGTGTCGGCGGTGCCGCCCGGGGCCAGGGAGCGGATGGAGCCGATGGCCCGGTCGGAGTCGCGCAGGAAGAAGAAGACGAGCAGCAGCGCGAGGACGGCCATGGCGACCATCTCGCCGACGACGCTGAGCCCGCTGATCACTCCGGACGCGGCGGAGCCGCCGAACTTGCCGAAGATCTCCTTGGCGTTGGACGCCATGTCGTCCAGGGACGTCCCCGCGGCGCCGAAGTGCTTGGAGAGGTCGGTCGCGGCCTGCTTCAGGGAGGCGATGATCTGGTCGCCGGTGTCGATCAGGGCCTTGACGACGATGTAGAGCGCGCCGCCGACGACCGCGACGACGGCCGCACAAGTGAGCCCCGCGGCCAGCGACCGCTGCACCTTCATCTTGAGGAGCCATCGGTAGACGGGCCCCAGGAGCGCCGTGCCGAGCAGGGCGAGCAGCACCGGCGTGACGGCCGCCTTGAAGGTGATGAAGAGCCAGATCGCCACGGCGGCCACGCCGGCGACGAGCAGGAGGACGACGCACCAGGCGGCGGTACGCCGTGCGGGCTCGGGCAGAAGGGTTCTCACCTCTCCTACCCGAGCATGGGCCGTGAGGCCCCGCACGTTATGTACGGCTGGCTGCCCGAAATGTACGGCTGGCTGCCCGAGGACTACATGCCGTGGACGGCGGGGACCGTGCCGAGCAGGCCCTTCTGGAAGTCCTCGAACGCCTGCTGGAGCTCGGCCTGACTGTTCATCACGAACGGGCCGTAGTGCGCCATCGGCTCACGGATCGGCTGCCCGCCGAGCAGGACGACCTCCAGGTCGGGGGTGTGCCCGTCCTGCTTCTCGTCCGCGCGGACGGTCAGCGCGGAGCCCGCGCCGAAGACCGCCGTCTGGCCCATGTGCACCGGGCGGCGCTCGGCACCGACCGTGCCGCGCCCGGCGAGGACGTACGCCAGGCCGTTGAAGTCCTCGCGCCAGGGCAGCGTGACCTCGGCGCCGGGGCGCACGGTCGCGTGGATCATGGTGATCGGCGTGTGCGTGATGCCGGGTCCGTCGTGCCCGTCGAGCTCACCGGCGATGACGCGCAGCAGCGCGCCGCCGTCGGGCGTGGTCAGGAGCTGCACCTGGCCGCCGCGGATGTCCTGGTAGCGGGGGTCCATCATCTTGTCCCGCGCGGGCAGGTTCACCCAGAGCTGGAGGCCGTGGAAGAGGCCGCCGGACTGGACGAGGGACTCCGGCGGGGCCTCGATGTGCAGGAGGCCGGAGCCCGCGGTCATCCACTGGGTGTCGCCGTTCTGGATGGTGCCGCCGCCTCCGTTCGAGTCCTGGTGCACGAAGGTCCCGTCGATCAGGTACGTGACCGTCTCGAAGCCGCGGTGGGGGTGCCAGGGGGTGCCCTTGGGCTCCCCGGCTCCGTACTCCACCTCACCCATCTGGTCCATCATGATGAACGGGTCGAGGTGCTTGTAGTTGATCCCCGCGAACGCCCGGCGCACCGGGAAGCCCTCGCCCTCGAAACCGCTCGGAGCGGTCGTGACGGCGAGCACGGGGCGGGCCACGGCGTCGGCGGACGCGGCCACACGGGGCAGGGTCAGCGGGTTCTCGACGGTCACAGCGGGCATGTCGGTGCCTCCTTCTTCGTACGCTCACTTTAGTTGAACGTAGAACTTCTTGCCACCGGGAACGCGGGACGCCCGGAGGGAATTCCCTCCGGGCGTCCCGGTTGGCCGGAAACGGCCTGCGCCACAGCGGCGCCTAGCCGTACATCCGGCGCATCGCGAAGTCGACCATCTGCTCGACGGCCTTGGCGTCGAAGACCATGCGGTGCTCGCCCTCCATGTCGAGGACGAAGCCGTAACCGGTGGGCAGGAGGTCGATGACCTCGGCGCCGGTGATCACGAAGTACTTGGACTCCTTGCCCGCGTACCGGCGCAGCTCCTTGAGCGAGGTGAACATCGGGATCACGGGCTGCTGGGTGTTGTGCAGGGCGAGGAAGCCGGGGTTGTCGCCGCGCGGGCAGTAGACCTTGGAGGTCGCGAAGGCCTGCTGGAAGTCCTCGGCGGACATCGAACCCGTGGTGAAGGCGCGCACCGCGTCCGCCAGGGACGGGGGCGACGGCTCGGGGTAGAGCGGAGGCTGCTGCGCGTATCCCTGCGCGCCGCCCGGCATCTGCTGCGGCGGCGGCTGGGCCCCGGGCGGGGCATATTGCTGCTGGGCGCCTGGGCTCTGGTCGTAGCCGTACATGACCGCAAGAGTACTGAGCCCGCACGAGTACTGAGTCACAGATGACCTATTAGGGGTTGCTTCTTATTACTGGCGGGTAGCATCATCGTAGCTACTAGCTGGTACTTATCCCTTTCTGCTTACGGAGCCAGTCGCCATGGGGCACTACAAGTCGAATCTCCGCGACATCGAGTTCAACCTCTTCGAGGTGCTCGGACGCGACAAGCTGTACGGCACCGGCCCGTTCGCGGAGATGGACGTCGACACCGCCAAGAGCATCCTCGAAGAGCTGCGCCGCCTCGCCGAGAACGAGCTGGCCGAGTCCTTCGAGGACGCCGACCGCAACCCGCCGGTCTTCGACCCGGCCACCAACACCGCTCCCGTACCGGCGTCCTTCAAGAAGAGCTACCAGGCCTTCATGGACTCCGAGTACTGGCGTCTGGGCCTGCCCGAGGGCATCGGCGGCACGACCGCCCCCCGCTCCCTGATCTGGGGTTACGCGGAGCTGCTCCTCGGCGCCAACCCGGCCGTGTGGATGTACTCGTCCGGTCCCGCGTTCGCGGGCATCCTGCACGACGAGGGCAACGACGCGCAGAAGAAGGTCGCCGCGATCGCCGTCGAGAAGCAGTGGGGCTCGACGATGGTCCTGACCGAGCCGGACGCCGGTTCGGACGTCGGCGCGGGCCGCACCAAGGCGATCAAGCAGGAGGACGGCTCCTGGCACATCGAGGGCGTGAAGCGCTTCATCACGTCCGGTGAGCACGACATGTCGGAGAACATCCTCCACTACGTCCTCGCCCGCCCCGAGGGCCACGGCCCCGGCACCAAGGGCCTCTCGCTCTTCCTGGTCCCGAAGTTCGAGTTCGACTGGGAGACCGGCGAGCTCGGCGAGCGCAACGGCGTGTACGCGACGAACGTCGAGCACAAGATGGGCCTGAAGGCGTCCAACACGTGCGAGATGACGTTCGGCGACCAGCACCCCGCCAAGGGCTGGCTGATCGGCGACAAGCACGACGGCATCCGCCAGATGTTCATGATCATCGAGTTCGCCCGCATGATGGTCGGCACGAAGGCCATCGCGACGCTCTCGACGGGTTACCTGAACGCCCTGGAGTACGCCAAGGAGCGCGTGCAGGGCCCGGACCTCGCCCAGTTCATGGACAAGACGGCGCCCAAGGTCACCATCACGCACCACCCGGACGTACGCCGCTCGCTGATGACGCAGAAGGCGTACGCGGAGGGCATGCGCGCCCTGGTCCTGCACACCGCCGCGGTCCAGGACGACATCCAGGTGAAGGAGGCGGAGGGCGAGGACGCGTCGGCGCTGATCGCCCTGAACGACCTCCTGCTGCCCATCGTCAAGGGCTACGGCTCGGAGAAGTCCTACGAGCAGCTGGCGCAGTCGCTCCAGACGTTCGGTGGCTCGGGGTACCTCCAGGAGTACCCGATCGAGCAGTACATCCGGGACGCGAAGATCGACACCCTCTACGAGGGCACGACGGCCATCCAGGGCCAGGACTACTTCTTCCGGAAGATCGTCCGCAACCAGGGCGCCGCGCTGAACGGCCTCGCCGAGGAGATCAAGAAGTTCCTCGCGGTGGACACGGGCGGCGAGGAGCTGGCCGGGGCCCGCGAGGAGCTGGCCAAGGCCGCGGTCGACCTGGAGGCCATCGTCGGCGTCATGCTGACGGACCTCGCGGCCACGGAGTCGGACGTCAAGTCCATCTACAAGGTGGGCCTCAACACCACCCGCCTCCTGATGGTCTCCGGCGACGTCGTCGTCGGCTACCTCCTGCTGCGGGGCGCGGCGGTCGCCGCCGAGAAGCTGGCGACGGCTTCGGCCAAGGACAAGCCCTTCTACCAGGGCAAGATCGCCGCGGCCAAGTTCTTCGCCGCGAACGTCCTGCCGGGCGTCGCGGGCGAGCGGAAGCTGGCCGAGGGCGTGGCGCTGGACCTCATGGAGCTGGACGAGGCGGCGTTCTAGCCTTCGCGACACTTCAGGTGGCCCGCTCCCGGTCCGGGGGCGGGCCACTGTCGTATGACAGGCGGGGTGCGGTCGGCGCTACGGGGCAATCGGGTGGGTGGGCGGGAAAGATCCGCCGCGAAGCGGCGGTACAAGCTCTCCGGTTACGGGCAGTTCACGTACAGAACCTCCCAGAAAAGGCCCCCCGCGCCCCGTGGGATCCGCTAGCTAGGCTGGAAGCCATGAGCACACCTGCCCGCCCGTCTCCCGCCGCCACCCCTGCAAAGAGCGCTCCGCGCGCCCCTCTTGGCTTCGACCGCGGCCACTCCGACGACCTCCTGACCTTCCTGGCAGCAAGCCCCTCGCCGTACCACGCAGTGGCCAGCGCCGCGGAGCGGCTGGAGAAGGCCGGTTTCCGGCAGGTCGAGGAGACCGACGCCTGGGACGAGTCGACCGGCGGGAAGTACGTGCTGCGCGGCGGCGCGATCATCGCCTGGTACGTCCCCGAGAGCGCCTCCGCGCACACCCCGTACCGCGTCGTCGGCGCCCACACCGACTCCCCCAACCTCCGCGTCAAGCCGAAGCCGGACGCGGGCGGGCACGGCTGGCGGCAGGTCGCGGTCGAGATCTACGGCGGACCGCTGCTCAACTCCTGGCTCGACCGCGACCTCGGCCTCGCGGGCAGGCTCTCGCTGCGGGACGGCTCGACGCGCCTGGTCAACGTCGACCGGCCGCTGCTGCGGGTCCCGCAGCTGGCGATCCACATGGACCGCGGAGTGATCGCCGACGGCCTCAAGCTCGACAAGCAGAAGCACATGCAGCCCATCTGGGGGCTCGGCGACGACGTGCACGAGGGCGACCTCATCAGCTTCCTGGAGGAGGAGGCGGGGCTCGCCCCCGGCGACGTCACCGGCTGGGACCTGATGACGCACCCCGTCGAGGCGCCCTCCTACCTCGGCCGCGACCGCGACCTCATCGCGGGCCCGCGGATGGACAACCTGCTCTCCGTGCACGCGTGTACGGCGGCGCTCGCCGCCGTCGCCACGGCACAGGGCGCCGACTCCCTCCCGTACATCCCCGTGCTCGCCGCCTTCGACCACGAGGAGAACGGCTCGCAGTCCGACACGGGCGCGGACGGCCCGCTGCTGGGAGGCGTCCTGGAGCGGTCCGTGTTCGCGCGCGGCGGCACGTACGAGGACAAGGCCCGCGCCTTCGCCGGCACGGTCTGCCTCTCCTCCGACACGGGCCACGCCGTGCACCCCAACTACGCGGAGCGGCACGACCCGACGCACCACCCGCGCGCCAACGGCGGCCCGATCCTCAAGGTCAACGTCAACAACCGGTACGCGACGGACGGCTCGGGACGCGCCGTGTTCGCCGCCGCGTGCGAGAAGGCGGGCGTGCCCTTCCAGACCTTCGTGTCGAACAACGCGATGCCCTGCGGCACGACCATCGGGCCGATCACCGCGGCACGGCACGGCATCAAGACCGTCGACATCGGCGTCGCGATCCTCTCGATGCACAGCGTGCGCGAACTGTGCGGGGCGGACGACCCGCACCTGCTCGCCAACGCGTTGGTGGCGTTCCTCGAAGGCTGAGGGCAATCTCCGCTTCTCCGTGTGACCGCGGTGGCTCCGGGTACTCGGGTGCCAGCCACGACTTAGGGAGGCGGTCCACATGGGCCTGGGTGGATGCATAATCCTGATCGCCGCGGGCGCCATCCTCGCGTTCGCCACCGACTGGGAGATGGATGGCATCAATCTCACCGTCACCGGTCTGATCATGATGGCCGTGGGCGTGATCGGTGTCGCCGCGTTCACCAACGCACGCCGCAAGACGGTCGTGCCGCCGGGCGCCACGGTGATCAGGACGGACGACGACCACTGACACCACGGTCAAGCCTCACCAGGACGGGCCCGGCAGCCGCGAAGAGCGGCTGCTG